>CANQGV010000054.1 GCA_947623475.1 uncultured Clostridia bacterium
ATTATTTCTACATTGTACAAAAAGAATAGTAGTTGCAACATTTGCATCAAATGTTCATAGAGTTCAACAAATAGTAAATTGTGCTGTTAAATATAATAGAAAAATTGCAGTATGTGGAAGAAGTATGATAAATATGATAACAACTGCAAAGGAATTAGGTTATATAGATTGTCCTGATAATATATTTATAGACATAGATATGATAAATAACTATCCAGATGAAAATCTAGTACTTATTACAACAGGAAGTCAAGGAGAGCCAATGTCAGCTTTAACAAGAATGGCAGCAGGAGATCATAGAAAAGTAAAAATAACTCAAAATGACTTAATTATAATATCAGCAACACCAATACCAGGAAATGAAAAATATGTGTCAAAAGTAATTGATGACTTAATGCAAATAGGAGCAGAAGTAGTATATAGTTCTTTAGAAGCAATTCATGTTTCAGGACATGCATGTCAAGAAGAACAAAAATTAATACTTGCTTTAGCAAAACCTAAATACTTCATTCCCGTTCATGGAGAATATAGGCAATTAAGAGCACATAGTGAAACAGCTCAAAGTATGGGTGTAGAAAAAGAAAATATTATAATGATGTCAAATGGTAGAGTCCTTGAAATAGGAGAAGATAGTGCAGAATTCACAGGAAGTGTACAAAGTGGTAGAATATTAGTAGACGGACTAGGAGTAGGAGATGTTGGAAATATCGTATTAAGAGATAGACAACATTTATCACAAGATGGATTGATAGTAATAGTATTGACTATGGATTCAGCTACAGGAGCAGTAGTTGCAGGACCAGATGTTATATCTAGAGGATTTGTATATGTAAGGGAATCTGAAAATCTTATGGATGATGTAAAATCAGTTGTAAGAAATGAAATTAGAAAATGTGAACAAAGAGGAGTACGTGATTGGGGAACAATAAAATCTGTAACAAGAGATACACTAAGAGATTATATATTCATGAAAACAAAACGTAACCCAATGATTATTCCTATTATAATGGAAGTTTAATAAAAAAGGAAGTAATGTCTATAACAGGTATTACTTCCTTTTAAATCTTGATATAATAAGAAAAATAGTGTATAATGTATATCGAAATTGCGAAAAAATGAAGGGAGTAATAATAGATGGATTATAAAGATTTAGCAAATTTAATTTTTCCAGATGCAAAGGATATTTCATATTATGAAGAAAAATATCCAGAAAGAAAATTAAAAGAAGGAGCAATAGTAACAAGAATAGCACCAAGTCCAACAGGATTTGTTCATATTGGAGGAATATATCAAGGGTTAGTAGCAAAAACTGTAGCTAATAAAACAGATGGAGTTTTCTTTTTAAGAATCGAAGATACTGACCAAAAAAGAGAAATAGAAAATGGAACATACGAAATAGCAACAGCCTGTGAAACATTTGGAATAGATCCAGATGAAGGAAGAACAGCTGATGATAAAGATAAAGGAGATTATGGTCCATATAAACAAAGCTTAAGAAAAGAAATATATCAAGCCTATGCTAAATATATGATAGAACAAGGAAAGGCATATCCATGTTTTTGTTCTTCAGAAGAAGTTGATGAAATAAGAGCGAAGCAAGAAAAAGCGAAAGTTAGACCAGGGTATTATGGAGTATGGGCAAAATGTAGAAATATAACTGTTGAAGAAGCAATTAAAAAAATAGAAGCTGGAGAAAAATATATAATCCGTTTTAAATCTCAAGGAAGAGAAGATAGAAAAATAAAACATCATGATGTAATAAAAGGAAATGTTACATTTCCTGAAAATGATCAAGATATAGTTATAATAAAAGCAGATGGACTACCAACATATCATTTTGCACATGTAGTTGATGATCATTTAATGAGAACAACACATGTAATAAGAGGAGACGAATGGTTATCTTCAGTTCCATTACATTTACAATTATTTCATGAAATGGGATTTAAAACACCTAAATATGCACATATAGCGCCAATAATGAAAAATGATAACGGAAATAAACGTAAATTAAGTAAAAGAAAAGATCCAGAAGCTGCAGCTTCATATTATGATGAAGCTGGAATTCCAAAACTTGCTGTAAAAGAATATTTATTAAACATAGCAAACTCATCATTTGAAAATTGGAGAAGAGCTAACAAAGAAGCAAATATAGAAGATTTTGACTTTAAGCTAAATAAAATGAGTGTTAGTGGAGCTTTATTTGATATGGTAAAATTATTAGATGTTTCAAAAGTTGTAATATCAAAATATTCTGCTGAAGAAGTATATGAAGAATCTTTAAATTGGGCTAAAAAATATGATAAAGAACTTGAAGAAATGTTAGAAGACAAAGAATATGCATTAAAAGTATTAGGCATTGAAAGAGGAAATAAAAAGCCGAGAAAAGATATTGCTAAATGGTCAGATGTAAAAGAAAATATAAATTATATGTATGATGACAAATTTAATGAAATAGAGCAAGAATACAATTATCAAGTAATAAATGAAAAACAAGATGTAAATACAATTTTAAAAGAATATATAGAAAATTATTATGATGATAATGATGACAAACAAACATGGTTTAATAAAATAAAAGAGCTTGCAGGAAAATTAGGATATGCAAAAGAAGTAAAAGAATTTAAAGCAAATCCAGATGCATATAAAGCTCATGTAGGAGATGTTAGTACAGTATTAAGAGTAGCCTTGACAGCAAGAACTAATACACCAGATATGTATGAAATAATGCAAGTATTAGGAAAAGACAGAATTGCTAAACGTTTTGAAAAAGCAATGAATCAATAGAGGTGAAAATTATGGAATACCAAGTTGGAGATATAGTAAGAACTAAAAAGGTACATCCTTGTGGAAGTAAATTATGGGAAATAACAAGGACAGGAGTAGATTTTAAATTAAAATGTCAAGGATGTGGACATGTAGTAATGTTAGAACGTCAAAAGGCATTAAAAATAATAACTAAAATCGAGAAGAAAGCACAGTAATAATATATAAAAGCACAAAATGTCATTTTATGACATAAAATATACTATAGTATTATTTTGTAATACTATAGGAGGTGCATATTATGGAGCCAGAAGGAAAAATATATTGTTATGATAATAGAAATAATAAAAAAAGTTGCAAGAAAAATGGATGTTTATTGATAGTTATGGTAATAATATTAGCAATATTTGCAATAGCATTAGGAATCCTAATTGGGGCATTAGCAAGTGCAGCAATATTAGAAGCATTAGCAGCAATAATTGTGTTTATAGTAACATTTGGTATATTATTAATATTGTCAATCATTCTATATTTCTGTCAAAAGAAAAAATGTAAGAAATAAATAAAAAAGCGATCTTAATGATCGCTTTTTATATAATCTTCTATATAATTCCATATATTTTCACTATAAATTTTTCTTTCTGAAGAGAATGGAAATGTAGGAATATCTCCAATTGGATTTAATTCTTTTTGTAATTTGCTAGTTGCATTATCAACTTTTGTTATTGCAATTTTATCAGCTTTATTAGCTAAAATTATAAATGGTATTTTAGAACTAATTATATAATTGTACATTAGTTTATCATTTGCAGAAGGGCTATGTCTTATATCAACTAAAAAGATAATTAAAGAAATTTGTTTGCGATGAAAAAGGTAATCTTCTATAAAATTTCCAACTTGTTCTTGTTCTTTTTTAGACATTTTACTATAACCATAGCCAGGTAAATCTACAAAGTAAAAAGTATTGTCTATATTATAAAAATTAAGTTGACGAGTTTTCCCAGGCTCACTACTTGTTCTTGCTAATTTTTTTCTGTTAATCATTGTGTTTACAAAACTAGATTTTCCAACATTAGACTTTCCTACTAAAACAATTTCAGGAAGATTGTTAGTAGGGTATTGATTAGGTCTAACAGCTGATATTTCAAATTTTGGATTTTTTACAATCATAATATTTCCTCCATTTATTTTATGAAAAATTTATATTGCATTAAATCTTTAGTATCATATAATTCTTTCATTTCTCCTTGTAAATCATTTGTACTATATAATTTTCCATCTTTATCTAAAGAAACAATTTTATTTGAAGCAGGTAGAAGATCTTTTGTGCTATATAGCCATTTATAATAGTTTCCATTTTCAGTAAAATCTAAATCTAAATGATTTATTAAAGAGTCAATCAATAAATCTGTTCCTAGATATTCAGGAATATCTATACCTTTTATATCAAAGTTTGATAATAAAAGAGCTTGAGTATTATATAGTCTATAATTATTTAGAAGAGTATCTTCTGTATTAAAATATTCTAATGAATCTATTACATTTTCTTGTTCAGGAGTATCTAAGAAAGGTAGATGATCTCCTAAAAATATAATAATAGTAGGATCTTCATAATCTTGAATATAGTCATAAAGTCTCTTTAGTTGAATATCTGCGTTATATATACCTTGAGCATAGCTTTTTAAAACTGTATTCATACTTTCATTTAATTTTGATTTAGTAACTTCAACATTAAAACTGTCATATTTATCATCAGTATATGGCATATGAGAAGCTATTGTTTCAACTACATATAAATTTGAACTATTTTTATCTTTTTCTAATTGTTCAATTAAATAACTTGTCATGTATTCATCAGAAACATTAAGTTGTCCATCTTCAACAAGTTCTACATAATTATCAAATCCCATAGATAAATAAGCTTTTTCAGAATTATAATAATCTTTTCCAAATATAATATCTGAGGAATATCCATTATTTTTTAATTCTTTAACAAGTGAAGGTATTTTATTAGTATTGTTTCTTGAGTATAAAGACATTACAGGAATGTATCCATTTGGAAAATAACTCATATTAGCACTTGTTAAAAGTTCAAAAGCAACATTTTCTGACAATCCACCATAAGTAGGAGTGACCATATTTACAAAAATTCCCTCATTCTTCAATTCATTAAAATTACTAGAAACAGGAATGTTAAATTCTATTTCATCTAATTGGTCAACATCCCAAAATGATTCAGAAAAGAATAAAATAATATTTGGTTTTCCTATCTTCTTTGAGACTTGTATATCTGAAGTTTTTTCTAAAATATCATTTAAATTTTTGTCATTATAGTTAAAAGGTTTTGTGAATCTGCTATTTAATGCAACTCCATACATTCCATTTATAAAACCATTTTTAGAGTAAAAACTAAGATTTGTTGTATAAGTATCAAATCCAACGTGATTATCCGTATTGAAAAACACTCTTAAATACAAGTCTTTCATTGAACTATTAGGGAAAAATAAAAATACT
This sequence comes from uncultured Clostridia bacterium, assembly GCA_947623475.1. Classification (GTDB taxonomy): domain Bacteria; phylum Bacillota; class Clostridia; order TANB77; family CAG-508; genus CAG-269. The sequence continues at coordinate 5,281 of CANQGV010000054.1, forward strand.
AATAATAAACAATTTATTATAACTAATGCTATTCTAGATTTATCACTTTTTAATTCAAAATTAAATTTACGATTTAAAAGTATTATTGAAATTAGTACTATAGCAAAGAGTGAAATTGAAATAAGGAAACTTAGTACGACATCTAAAGAAAGATTTTCTGTTACAAGCTGTATTAGTTCAGGTGTATTACTTAAAAAGTTTATATCTGAGAAATAAAGAGGCTCTCCTGAAAAAGAAACTTTTATTTCATTCAAAATACTAATTACAAATATAAATGAGTAACAAATAATAGTAGCTCTAAAAGAAGTTTTTCCCAGACCTAAAGCTAATCCATAAATTATAAAACCGAATAAAATTGTAAAAATAAATGTATATGGATATATTCGATTATCTACTAATTCACTATTTACTAAATCACTATTTATTATTATTTTAAAAAATATATTAGATATTATAAATAACGTAGCCGCGATAAACACGGCTATTGTTATATTTATCTTTTTCTTTTTTGTTTCATTCATTCGTATAATTCCTATTTCTATTTATTTTTTAGGAGTTAAAACTTTTTTTCCTCCCATATATGGCCAAAGTACTTCTGGAATTTTCAAGCTTCCATCTTCTTGGTAGTTATTTTCAACTACTGCAATTAAACCTCTTGGACTTGCTACAACAGTATTGTTTAGAGTTGCAACTAGACGATTTCCTTTTTCGCCTTTAGCTCTTATATTAAGTCTTCTTGCTTGAGCATCTCCCATAGTAGTACAACTTCCAACTTCGAAATATTTTTTCTGACGTGGGCTCCAAGCTTCAACATCACAAGATTTAACTTTCAAATCAGCTAAATCTCCACTACAACATTCTAGTGTTCTAACAGGTACATCTAAACTTCTGAAAAATTCTACTGTGTAACTCCATATTTTATTATACCAATCCATTTGTTCTTCTGGTTTACAAAGAACAATCATTTCTTGTTTTTCAAATTGATGTACTCTATATAGCCCTCTTTCTTCTAATCCATGAGAGCCAACTTCCTTTCTGAAACATGGAGAGTAACTTGTAAGGCAAATTGGTAGTTCAGCCTCTTTTAAAAGTTGATCTTTAAATCTTCCTATCATTGAGTGTTCACTAGTACCTATTAGATATAAGTCTTCACCTTCAATTTTATACATCATGTCTTCAAGTTCTTCAAAACTCATAACTCCATTTACAACATCACTTCTGATCATAAATGGGGGAATACAATAAGTAAACCCTTTATTTATCATAAAGTCTCTTGCGTAAGCTAGCATTGCTTCATGAAGTCTAGCAATATCTCCTGTTAAGAAATAAAATGCTGTACCACTTGTTCTTCCGGCACTTTCTTTATCTAAGCCATTAAAGGTACTTAAAATATCTGCATGATGTGGAATTTCATATTCTGGAACAAATGGATCTCCGAATTTTTCATTTTCTACATTTTCTGAATCGTCTTTTCCTATAGGAACAGATGGATCCATAATATTAGGAATTCTCATCATGCGTTTTCTAATTTCTTCATTATATTTATTTTCTAAAGATTCATTTTCTTCTAATTTATTATTTACTTCTTGAACTTGCGATTTTATACTTTCAGCCTCATCTTTGTTACCGGATTTCATAAGTTCTCCAATTTTAGAACTTAATGTTTTTCTTTCATTTCTTAAATTGTCTCCTAGTAACTTAGCTTTTCTGTTTTTGATATCAAGTTCAATAACTTCATCAACTAAGTTAAGTTTATCGTCTTGAAATTTTTTCTTAATATTTTCTTTGACGATATCAGGATGTTCTCTTAGAAATTTAATATCAATCATGTTAATACCTCCTTCTTTTAACTTTCTCAGCAATTATACTATAAAAATACATAAATATCAATAAAATGTGGAAAATAAAACTAATAGAGGAGAGAAAAATGTTTATAGAAATAACTAAATTTTTTATTTATTCAGCTTTAATTGTTTTAATCTCAAAATATATATTAGTAAAGACTTTAAGAAGTTTAGGTGAAAATTTAAATTTAAGACCACAGACAATAGGAGAGATAGCAGGTTATGCAACTTCAATTCCAGAGCTTTTAACAATTACGATATCAAGTTTAAGTGGTCTTATTGGAGCAAGTATTTCCAATGTTATAAGTTCTAATATTGTTAATATAGTACAATATATATTTGCTATTGTTATAAATAAAAATGTAAAAAGTCTAAAAAACAAAGCAATAGGAACAGATATGATATTAATAATACTAACAGTTGCAATACCTATTTATTTAATATATATAAACGTGGAAGCCAATATAAAAATAATTCCGATTTTTATATTGTTATTTGGGTTATTCAAAATAATAAACAATAATGTACACAAATTATATTTAAAAAAAGAAGATTATATATTAGAAAAAGAAATTAAAAAAGAAGCAAAAACAGAAAAGTATAATATAAGTAAAACTATTAGTCATGTTCTTATATTATTTGTAACAGGAATTTCATTATATTTAGTTGGAAATAGGTTAAGTTTAGTTTTAGAAAATTTATGTATAATTTTTGGAATAAAAGAATTTATAGTAGGGATAATGCTAGGAATAATAACAAGTATTCCAGAGCTTATAACATTTTTTGAATCACAAAAACATTATAAAAAAAGAAAGAATGTTATGCCAGGTGTAGTAGAAGCAACAAACAATTTGTTAATTTCAAATATGTTAAATTTGTTTATAATTCAGACAATAGGAATAGTTGTATTTGCTT
>CANQGV010000055.1 GCA_947623475.1 uncultured Clostridia bacterium
TTTTTTATTTTACTTCTCTAGCCTTTACTATAACTCTTTTTTCTCCATCATCAGTACAAGTGATTAAAGTTACTTCTCTTCTTCCATTTGTTAACTGTGATGTACAACTAACGTCTGTTGGTATTACACTATATTTATCATATACAGCGTATTTTACTGTTATACCATTTACTCCTGTTAATTCAATAATAGCTCCATTTGTTAGTGTCGGCACTTTACTAAAGAATTTCTTATTTCTATAGTTGTGTCCAACTATACAATAATTTCCAACTTCATTTATTTCTGGTCCCCAAAATTTACAAGGTGCTACTTTTAAAGTTTCTTCTATAGATTCAGTAGTTTGTTCTTCTGGTAATAGTATTGGATATTTAACTGATATAGATGGTATTGTTACCGTTGCAACAGATACATATTCTGTTCCATCTTCTGTATGTACCACTCTTCTTTTATCTTTTGTTTTACTTTTTGCTTCTTCTATCGCTTCCTCACTTTGAAAATCACCTAATAAAACAACCATTTCTTCTGAATCTTCTGGATCTTCAACATCTAAGCTTGTTAAAATATCTTGCGCAACTTGTTCTTCTTTTGTTCTGTCATATTCTGCATATATATAGAAAGAAACTAAAGCAATCACTAAAAAAACTGACACGATAAAGTAGCTTTTATACATCTTCTTTTTTCGTTTCAATTCAGGTGTTACATATAATTTTTTAGTAATTAAAATTTGATTCATTTTTATACCCATTCTTCCTATTTTATAACTTCATCTTTTATCATTATAGCATAATTTTTAAGTGTTTCAAAGTAGTTTTGACAAAATTTTAAGTTTTTTTACAAATTGTTTACAATATTTACAAAGTCCTGCAACTTCATTTTTTCAGGTCTTATATTTATATCTATGCCTAATTTCTTTAATAAATTCTCTCCTTGTTTTTTATCTTCAAATATATTTGTATTTGTTAAACTATTTAATAGTGTCTTTCTTCTTTGAGTAAAAGCACTTTTTATAACTTTAAATAACTTGTCTTTGTTTTCTACTTTTACAATTGGTGTTTTTCTTATTTTTAACTTTATTACTTTTGAAGTTACTTTTGGAGTTGGGATAAAAGATTCCTTTGAAACTTCTGTTATACTTTCTGAATCACAATAATAATATATACAATATGTAATAGCTCCTGTGTTTTTTCCTCCTGGTATTTCAATCAATCTGTCTGCAACCTCTTTTTGTATCATTACTGTTATACTTTCTAAATCTAATTCTTCTTCTAATAATTTTGTTATAATTGGAGTAGTTATATAATATGGTAAATTTGCTACTATTTTTACTGCTTTAACTTCTTTTCTGTTTTCTTCAATTAGATTTTTCAAATTTAATTGAAGTATATCTTCTTGTATTACTTCAAAGTTTTCGTATAAAGAAAATCTATCTTGCAATATTTCTATCATTCTTTTATCCAATTCTATACATATTACTTTTTTTGCTTTTTCTAATAATTTACTTGTTAAAGTTCCTAACCCTGGTCCTATTTCAATTACCAAATCTTCTTTATCTATATTTGCACCTTCTATAATTTTTTGTATAGCATTATCATCTACTAAAAAATTTTGTCCTAATTTTTTATCTGCTCTTATTCCATATTTTTTCATTAGAAATTTTGTTTCTTCTAAAATATCCATATCTTCTCTCTTCCAATTTTATATTTATTTTTTCTAAAATATATCATATTCCCTATTTTTTTTGCAATGAAATATTAAAATATTTATAATCTTTTTCACATTTATAAATATCAGTTGATTTTTATATTATTTTAATATAAAATATCAATAATAATAACAAAAGAAATGGTGAATTTTATGAATAAAAAAAATATAAAAAAGAAAGGTAATAAAGTTGTAAAGCTGAATACTCCTTTTAAAACAAAAAACTTTATACATTCAAAGAAACTTTTAGGCAGTTTTATTTTAGTACTGTTTATATTTGCTTTATTGATTGTAAAAATAGGATATTTGCAATTTGTACAAGGAAATGAACTAAAAGAGTTAGCTTATCAACAACAAACTATAAACCAAATTATTAGTCCAAAACGTGGAAATATTTATGATTCTACAGGTAAGTCTTTGGCTATAAGTGCTCAAGTTGATACTGTAACTATCAATCCTAAAAAAATTGAAGATAAAGATAAAGAAACTATAATTAAAGGTTTATCTGATATTTTTGCTTTAGATTATAATGAAGTTTCTCAAAAGGTTAATAGTGAGTCTCAAGTTGAAACAATTATAAAAAAAGTTGAACAAGAAAAAATTGATCAATTAAAAAATTGGATGAATGAAAATGATATTAAAATAGGTATAAATATAGATGAAGATTCTAAAAGATATTATCCTTATGAAACTGTCGCATCACATATATTAGGATTTTGTGGTAATGATAATCAAGGATTAACTGGTATTGAATCAAAATGGGATTCTGTACTAACAGGAACTCCAGGAAAAATCGTAAGCTATCAAGCTGGAAATCAATCTGAAATTCCTAATACTGAAGAAAAATATATTGCAGCTCAAAATGGTAGTGATTTAAATGTAATTGTTATGAATCCAAAAAATGGAGACATTTTAGGTATGGCTTCTTATCCAAATTATAATCTTAATTCTCCATTTACACCTAATGAAACTTTAGCAAAAACTTATGATTCTTTATCTTCTGAAGAAAAGAGTGATGCTCTTTATCAAATGTGGAAAAGCAAATCTGTTTCTGAATTATATGAGCCAGGCTCAGTTTTTAAAGTTATAACATCTTCTGTTGCCTTGGAAGAAAATGTAATGGAAACAGATACTAATAATAGTTTTGTTTGTACAGGATCTGAAAAATTTTCAGATGGTACAGAAATAAAATGTTGGAGAGATGTTCCTCATGGTTATCAAACTTTAAGACAAGCACTTTGTAATTCTTGTAACCCTGCTTTCATGCAATTAGGTAAAAAAATAGGTGCACAAACTTTATATAAATATTATGAAGCTTTTGGATTGTTTAATAAAACAGGTATAGAAATTGCAGGAGAAGAAAATAGTTTATTTACACCTTTAGAAAATGTAGGACCTGTTGAATTAGCTACTATGTCTTTTGGACAAAGGCTTAACATCACTCCTATTCAAATGATTACTGCTATTTCTGCAGTAGCTAATGAAGGTAATTTAGTACAACCTAGAATTGTAAAATCAATAACTAATACTTCAACAAATGCTGTTACAGAAGTTCCAACTAATATTGTTCGTCAAGTTATTTCTAAAGAAACTTCTGACAAAGTTAAATCAATGATGAAATCAGTTGTAGTTGAAGGAACAGGAAAAAACGGAGCAGTTACAGGATATTCTATTGGAGGGAAAACAGGTACTTCAGAGCCTACTGAAGCAAATAAACATGAAGGTTATGTTGCTTCTTATGTTGCTATTTCCCCTGTTGAGAACACTGAAGTTGTTATATTATTAACTCTTTATAATCCAACAGCAGGAAGTCATCAAGGAGGAACTATTGCAGGTCCAGTTGTTTCTCAAATGTTATCTGAAATTTTACCTTATTTAGATGTACCTTCAGATGCTGATGAATCTTCAGATTCAAATGCAGATAATTTAATTGTAGTTCCAGATATTAGAAAGAAAACAGTAACAGAGGCTTTAAAAGTATTAAAAAATGCCGGTTTAGAAGGTAAGATTTCTGTTACCGGAGATCCAAATACTCTTCTTGTTGAAGACCAAGTTCCAAAACCTGGTGTTAAATTACAAAAGAATTCAATTGTTGTTCTATATTCTTCTGAAAATACGGTAAGAACATCAAATATAACAGTTCCTGATTTAACTGGTAAAACTTTAGCCGAAGCTACTTCAATTTTAAGACAAAAGAACTTAAATATAACTTTTGATGGTGCAGGAGTTGTTACTAGTCAAGACTTCCCAAAAGATTCTTCTGTAGAAGAAGGTACTGTTATAAAAGTAACATTAAGGCAACCATTAACTAATGCTCAATAATAAAAAAAGGAGAATTTCTTTTTAAGAGATTCTCCTAATTATTTATATATTTTCGATAATTTTTGTAACACCTACTATACTATCTTCTGGAGTTGATGCTCCTGCCATTATCCCTATTTTTTTACAATCTTTTATATCATCTAATACTATTTCATCTTTTGTTTCTATACATATAGCTTTTTTACAATTTTGTTTCGCTATTTCAAATAATTTTCTAGTATTAGAACTATTTTTTCCTCCTATAATAATCATCTCGTCTACCATTTTAGATATTTTTTCTGTTTCTTTCTGTCTTAATTCTGTTGCCATACAAATTGTATTTTTTATTTCCAATTCAATATCTTTTAAGTTTTCTTGAAGCTTTTCTTTTATTTTTTTAAATTTCTCTAAGTGATAAGTTGTTTGTGCTATTACTAGACATTTATTTTTTCCTGATTCTTTTATTTCTTGTATTGCATTTTCAACATCTTCAATCTTTTCGATTACAGACATTTTTTTACCACAAAAACTTATTGTTCCAATATTTTCTGGATGATTTTTAGCTCCTACTAGAACTATGTAATAACCTTTTTTATTATAATCTTTTGCTATTTCATGAATTTTCAATACATTTGGACAAGTATAATCTACTATATTTATATCTTTTTCTTTACATTCCTGATATATATTTTCAGGGATTCCATGTGCACGTATAATAGTTTTACTATTTTTTTCTTTTATTTCACTTATATCTTCTATAAATTGTATTCTCCTATTTTCTAAATCTTTAACAACCTCTTTATTATGTACTATTTCTCCTAAACAATAAACTTTTTTATTGTCATCTTCTAATTCTTTTTTTGCTCCTTCTATTGCTCTTTCAACTCCATAACAAAAACCTGCTGTTTTTCCTATTATGATTTCCATTTTTCCTCCTAGTTATATCATTTTTAATATTTCTTTTTTTAATACTTCAACAATTTCTTCTTGTTTTACTTTTTTTATAATTTCTCCTTTTTTAAATAAAATTCCTTCTTTAACTCCTCCTGCTATTCCTATGTCTGCTTCTCTAGCTTCTCCTGGTCCATTAACTGCACATCCCATTACTGCTACTGTAATATCTGACTGTATTGTTTGCAGAAATTTTTCTACTTCTTTTGCCATTGGAATTAAATCAATTTGAGTTCTTCCACAAGTTGGACATGCTATTAATGTTGGTGATTTTTTATATAAATTACAATCTTTTAAAATTTCTTTAGCTACTGGTATTTCTTTTATTGGATCATCTGATAGTGAAACTCTAATTGTATCTCCTATACCTTCTCTTAACATTATTCCTAAACCTATACTTGATTTTATAGTTCCACTAAATTCTGTTCCTGATTCTGTTATTCCTAAATGCAATGGATATTCAAAAGTTTTTGCTGCCTCTTCATAAGCTTCTATACATAAATCTAAACTTGATGCTTTTAATGAAATTGCTATATCATAGAAGTCTAAATTTTCTAATATTTTTACATGCCTTTTTGCACTTTCTACCATTGCTTTTGCCGTTGGCTTTCCATATTTTTCTAATAAATCTTTTTCTAAAGATCCCCCATTTACTCCAATTCTAATTGGAATATGTTTTTCCTTACATGCATCTACTACTGCTTTGACTTTTTCTTCTGATCCAATATTTCCAGGATTTATTCTTACCTTATCCACTCCAGATTTAATTGCTTCTAATGCTATTTTGTAATCAAAATGTATATCTGAAACAATTGGAATATGTATTTTTTCTTTTATTTCTTTTATCGCTTTAGCATCTTCTATATCTAAACATGCTACTCTTATAATTTCACATCCTACTTTTTCTAATTCTAAAATTTGTTTTACAGTAGCTTCAACATCTTTTGTTTTCGTGTTACACATTGATTGGATAACTACCTTATCTTGTCCTCCTATCTGAACATTTCCAACCATAATTTTCCTAGTTTGTTTTCGTTTAGTCATTTCTTATATTTCTCCTTTTCTTGGTATATATACAGAAAAAGAAAATATAATTAATTTTTATCATTAATTACAGAAAATTAATTATATTTCCTTTTCTATTATTTAATTATTTTGAATCATCAATATAATATCCTACTCCTCTTTTTGTAACAAGTATTTGAGGTGTTGATGTGTCTTTTTCTATTTTTTCACGAATTCTTCTTACTGTAACATCAACTGTTCTTATATCTCCATAATATTCATAGCCCCAAACTTTTTCTAATAAAGTTTCTCTTGTAACTACTTGTCCTGGTTGAGTTGCTAAGAATTTTAACACTTCAAATTCTCTTAATGTTAAATCTATAACTTCTCCTCTAGCTTTTACTTCAAATTTTTCAGAGTCTAATTCTAAGTCTCCTACAACTATTTTTGTATCTTTCTTTTCTTCTGCTTTATCTGATTCAGCTGAATTTATATTTACTTCTACTTTTCTTAAATTAGCTTTTACTCTTGCTACTAATTCTCTAACACTAAAAGGCTTTGTGATATAATCATCTGCACCTAGCTCTAGTCCTAATATTTTATCTATTTCACCGTCTTTTGCTGTTAGCATTAATATTGGTACATTCATAGAATTTTTTATTCTTTTGCACACTGAAAGACCATCTAATTTAGGTAACATTATATCTAATAATATTAAGTCCGGTTTTTGTTCTAATGCCATTTCTACTGCTGTAACTCCATCACTTGCTTCTATCACATTATATCCTTCTTTTCCTAGGTTGTGTATTAATATATTTCTTATTGGTTCTTCATCATCAACAATCAATATTGTTTTCATATCTTTATCTTCTTCCACAACTACTCCGCCTTTCTTTTTCACTATATAATATTTATATCATAATTAATTTTTTTATACAAGTCTTTTTGTAATTTTTTTGTAACCGTTCTGTAATATTATATAATTATTTTTACATTATATATCTTTCTATTATTCTCCAACCTTATATTATTATCTATTTTCACGTCATCTAAATATATTTCACTTACGCCTCCATTTTTTCCATTCGGATTTTCTACTTCTATATTATAAATACTTTGTTTCCATTTAAATTTTATTTTATATCCTTTCCATTCTTTAGGTATACATGGTAAAAAACTCATTACACCTTCTTTTATTTTTAATCCTAATATATATTGAATTCCAGCTTTATAATACCAACTACTAGATCCTGTATACCATGTCCACCCTCCTCTTCCTGCTAGATTCTTTGCTCCATAAATATCTGCTGCTATAACATATGGCTCTACTTTGTATTTTTGTGTTGCTTCTTTTGTTCTAGTATGTTCAATTGGTGTTATCATTCTAAATAGTTCTAATGCTTTATCTCCAAATCCTAATATGCTTTCAGCTATAACAACCCATATTGCAGCATGTGTGTATTGTCCACCATTTTCTCTTACTCCTGGTAAATATGCTTTTATATAACCAGGATTTAATTTTCCATTTTCAAATGGAGGGTCTAATAATTTTATTATTCCATTTTCTTTATCTATAAGATGATTTTCCAAACTTTCAATTGATATATATTTTTTGTCATTGTCTCCTGCATTTGAAATAATACTCCAACTTTGAGAAATACTATCTATTTTACATTCGTCATTCTCCATACTTCCTAATACTTCTCCGTTATCCATAAAAGCTCTTCTATACCATCTTCCGTCCCAAGCATTTGAATTTAAAACTTTCTTTAGATTTATTTGAATATTTTTATATTTTTCTACTAATTCTTTATCACCTTTTTCTTCACATATTGGAATAAATTTAGTTAAAATACTGTATATAAAAAATCCAAGCCATACACTTTCTCCCTTTCCTTTATTTCCTATTTTATTAAATCCATCATTCCAATCTCCTGTACCTATTTTAGGTAATCCATTTTCTCCAAATTTAATAGCCTTTTCTATGGCTCTTATACAATGTTTATATACA
>CANQGV010000056.1 GCA_947623475.1 uncultured Clostridia bacterium
ACATAAAAATCCATCTGCCCAATATCTTGATGTGTCAGCTTGTCTAATTTTAAATCAATTAGTACAAAACATTTTAACACATAATTGTAAAATACCAAATCTATATAGAAATTATCTCCATCAACATCAATTCTTTTCTGCCTTGATACAAAAGAAAAGCCTCTCCCTAATTCTAATAAAAATTCAGAGATATGCTCAAGTAAGTTATATTCTAAATCTTTTTCTAAAAATCTTCTATCTTTAATATCTAAAAATTCTAAAACATACGGATCCTTAATGAAATTTTGTACTTTTTCTTTTTTCTCTAAAAGATGTATTTCATTTTTTACTTCTTCCTTATGTTCTTCACTTGTTGATAAAAGCCTTTCATAGTAAAAACTATTTATTTGTCTTTCTAATTGTCTAACGCTCCAGTTACATTTTATTGATTCTTCTAAATAAAAATTTCTTTTATTCTCATCATCAATATTCATTATTAATCTGTTATGGCTCCAACTTAATTGGTTACACAGTGTGTAACCATCTTTATAAGTTAAATAAAATTTTTTCATTAATTTTAAATTAGGTACACTATAACCCTCTCCAAATTCTCGTGTTAACTTTTCTGAAAAGGATTTTAATATTTTATTTTGGGAAGCTTCTAAATGATATTCTACAATTAATTCATTAATTGTAGAACCTATGGCATAGTATAATTCTACCATTTCATAATTAACACTTTTAGCTACCCTTTGTTTAGTCTTCAATATTAAATTATTTATTTTATTATAATAATTTCCAAAAATTTCGTTATTTTCTTTCATTATATTAGACATTATTTAACATCTCCTTTTAATTTTGCCAATACTGTTGGCGAAATAGATATATTGTTTTTATATCATAAATCACTAATAAAATCAATATATTTTTAGATATTCATCAAATTTTTGTTTGTATTGTTTTTAATAGTTTTTTTGCACAAAAAAAAGCAGTTCTTTTTGAACTGCTTTTTGGTACAGGTAGTGGGAATCGAACCCACACGCCCAAAGGACAATGGTTTTTGAGACCATCCTGTCTACCAATTCCAGCATACCTGCGTTTATTAGCAAATAGAATTATTTGCAAGAAATATAATACCATAAAAAAATAAAAATGTCTAGAAAATATATAAAACTTTTCACCTATCTTTAAATTATCAATTTTAGAAATGAAACTATCTCAAAAATAAAAGCCCCTGATTTACAGGGGTTTTATTATTATGAATCTTTTTCTTCATTTTCATCTTCATTCTTTTCGCCACATTCTATCATAGTAACTGTTTTCATTCTTATTTTTGAAAAATCATCTTTTTCATCTTCAAAGTCTATCATTTTAAATGTGTGTTTTTTTATTTGTTGTAAATCTAATTTACTTGTATCAACTAATACTTTAGTATCTTCATTCATTCCTACAGGTAATGTTTTATGTAGGTTATCATAGTAAATACTATTAGTATAACCTATCGCATGTGTACCTTTTGAAAAGTTCATTTTATATATTGTTACTCTTGGATTATCACTTTTAAATGCTCTTTTTAATTCTTTTATTGGATTGAAGTTGAAGATATTTATATCTTTGTGATCATATCTTCCTCCTGATATTGCTTTATATGCAACAATATCTTCATTAAGTCTAACCTTAGAAAGTGCTCTATTTATATTGTCTAACATTCTTTCTAGTGTTAATTTATATCCTATTTGTTTGCTATTTTTATTTACTTCTAATATCTTAAATTTGTCTTTTGGATTTTCTCTATGTCTTTTATTATTAAGCTCTCTTATTGTCGTATCAGCTCTTCCTCCAAAAACATCAAACTCTTCTTCATTTGTTAATAATAATTGCTGCTTTAATTCTCTTTTTATTTGTTTTAAGCTCAATTCTATATCTTTTGGTAATGCTCTATTTCTTTTTACTTTATTTAACACCTTTAATTGTGTTGTTGTCGTAATAAATATGCTGTCCATTTCATCTTTTGTTAATAATTGCCTTTGAATTTGATCCATTTTTTCTCCAAATTGTTCTAAATCTTGTGTATAATCAAAGACTTTTTTTACATTTTTCACAACATTTACTTCTACTGCTTCGCCTTTTGATAATGTTGCAACTTCATCTTTATTTGTATATTTCCAAAATTCAAAGATACTTTTCTTATGATTATCAATTTCTTGGATAAATGATTTTGCATTTTCTATTTTTAATTTCATATTTTTATTTTTTAATTTTAATGCATTAATATCCATTAAAAGATTTTTCATAGTGTTCTCTATTTTTTGGACTTCTTTGCATAACTTTATTAAATCATCTATTGTATAATTATTTTTTACTACAACTTTTGTATATTGTCTTCCTCTTTTTTCTAGTTTAGTTTTATTTACTTTTTCTTCTTGTTTTTCTATTATCTCGTTTTCTTTTTTCTTTTTATTTTGTTTCTTTTTACTATATTTAAAATAATATTTTACTTTACCGAAAAAAGTTTTTTTACATTCTAAAAATGTAGATATTTGTCTTTCTTTTGCTAAATATTCTATATCTAATGCAGATGCTTCTTTTTGTAACTTTTCTAACATTTTTCTATATTTTGTTATTAGCTTACTTGATTCTCTTCTTCTTTCTACTATTTCTTTATACTGACTATTAACAAAATGTGATATAGTTTTATATTCTATTAGTTGATCTTTAAAATAGAAGTCAATTCCTCCTAATCTACTAATACTTGTTTTAAAGTCAAAAAAGTCTGAAGCTTCTGTTTTTAATATAAACATAGCCTTTAATAGCTTGAAAAATTTTATTGTTTCTTCTTTGCTAGATAATTTTATACGATATGGACTTTTTATTCCATCATAAACTTCTGTCTCACCTACTATGTGAATTGATAAGTTATTTGATTTATCATATACTTCATAAATAAATGGCCATTCTTTTGCAAATTCCCATATGTAGTTTTCCATCTCTTCAAACATACGTCTTTTTATATATTTACTACTATAGTCAGCATTTCTTATTGGTACAAAAACACTTCCTGCACGTCCAGTTTCCAATTGTTTTTTTAGAAGATAGAAAAATGTAGAATAGTTAGAATCTTCTGTTGGAACTAACATAAAATATTTGTTAGTTTCTTCTGCATAGTAAATTTGCCATAAATAATTTCCTTTATATTTAACCTTAAACGGAACTTTTCTACTAAGTTCTGCTTGTTCAATTTCTATTTCTGATATTTGCTTTATATTCATAGATTTCAACATTTTTAAAAATGTTGTATGTTTTGTAATGTTCCTTTCGTTTTTATTGTCTAAATAATCACGAAGAGGACTCGCTTTTTTATATTTCTTTTCTATCTCATCAAGTCTATTTGTAGGAGATAATAGAATTTGAATATCTCGTATTGGTATATACCTATATTGTTTATAGTGATTAGCTTCTTCATATCCTTTTAAAACCATAAATTCTAATGGCTCAAATTCTACTACATTACGTGGTAAATGATTTAAATTCAGACCTAGATAATCTAATTTCTTTTTTATATCGTCTTTTCTGTTTGCCAAGTAATTTTCTCCCCTTTCGTATACTTATTTTATTACTTCATAGAAATTTACAAATTCATAACCCCTATCTCTAAAAAATGCTATTATTTGTGGTAATGCTTCTACAGTAGTTGTTTTTGCTTGAGAATCATGCATCAATAAAACTATATTGTTCTTTTCTCCTACCGTTTCTGTAAGTCTTGCCATTAAAACTTCTACTGGTAAATCATTTCCTTCTGCATCTCCTGATAATGCATTCCAATCTATGTTAAGTACTCCATTTTGTAATAATACTTCTTTAGCTTGTTTTTTCAAATCTGCATAAGGTCCTCCCGGTAAACCTCCAGGAAAACGGAATAAGTGTGGATCATATTCTGCTTCGCCAATAGCATTTCGTATTGCTTGTATACATTGATTATATTCATCCAATACACTTTCTACAGATTGATATATTTTTGAATATACATGTGAATATCCATGACTTGCTATATAATGACCTTCATCATAAGCTCTTTTTACTGATTCAGGTTGCGCTTCAACTCTACTTCCTAATTCAAAAAAAGTAGCTTTTATATTTTCTTGTTTTAATATATTTAAAATAGGCTCTGTATTACTAGAAGGGCCATCATCAAAAGTCAAGAATACTCTTCTTTTATCTGCAAAATATATATTTTCCATATTCTGCAAACCTTCTTCAGTAAGTTTAGGTAATTTAGCTTGTCTTTCAGCTTCCTTTTCCGCCAAAACTCTAGCTTTTTCTTCTTCCTCTTGTCTATATTGTTCTTCCATTTTTAATCTATTTGCTTCTTGCTTTTTATCTTGTTCTATATTCATACACACTAATATTATTGTTGCCACTACTAAAACTAAAACAGCACTAGCAATAGCTACAGTCATAATAATATTTGATTTACTAAGAGAATTTTCTGTTTTTATATAATAAAAACTTGCTTTTTGTTCTCCTTTCTTTTTTCTTTTAAGTTTATCGAAACTAAATAAAATGGATTCTTTTATATCTTTTATTTTATCTTTAATTCTATCTTTTAGTCTGTTTGTTTTTGTTTCATATAACTCCATATATTTATTTGGTTCTTTAACTTTTTTGTCTTTAGATTCGTTTACACGTATCCATTTCATCGTTTACCCCTTCTAAATTTTCTCAATTTTTGACTTTTATTCCATTCATATTATACACTATTTATTTAATTTTTGATAGTCTTTTTTTTATATTTTATGTAAAAAAAAGATGAAATTTTACATTTCATCTTTTGTTGTGTTTATTTTTAGCAATTTAAATATTTCTACTATTAATAATGGAGATAGTATTAATAACACTAATTCTATAATATTTCTTGTTGGTAATACTGGTATACTAAATATTTCTCTTAATGCTGGTATTAGTAATACTGCTAACATTAATATTGCTGAAGCTACAACAGCTAATATTAATTTTCCATTATTAAATATATTTGTTTTAAATATTGATTTTTTATTGTTTCTTATATTAAATACATGAACTAATTCTGAAAGTGCTAAAGTTGCAAAAGCCATTGTTTGTCCTACTTCTATTTTAGATTCATCTAATGTTAAACCTCCAATTTCAGTATTTGTTGTATATAGTCCTATCATAAATGCTGAAAGTGTAAGTAGTCCTATCATTATTCCTTGATATACTATTCTCCATGTATTTCCTTTTGTGAATACTCCTTTTTGTGGTTTCATAGGTTTTCTATTCATTATTCCTTCTTCTGCTGGATCAAAAGCTAATGCTAGTGCTGGTAATGAATCTGTAATTAAATTAATCCATAATATATGTATTGGTAATAATATTTCAATATGAGTTATATCTTCTATTCCAAACCAAGTTCCAAAAAATGGTGTTAATAAAGTTGCTAAAAATAATACTATTATTTCTCCTATATTACTTGATAATAAAAATTGTATTACTTTTAATATATTATCATATATTCTTCTACCTTCTTCTACTGCTGAAACTATTGTTGCAAAGTTATCATCTGTTAAAATAACATCTGCTGCTTCTTTTGCTACATCTGTTCCTACAACACCCATCGCACATCCTATGTTTGATTTTTTAAGTGCTGGACTATCATTTACTCCATCACCTGTCATTGCAACAATTTCACCATTTTTTTGCCATGCATCTACTATTCTAACTTTATGCTCTGGAGAAACTCTTGCATAAACACTATATTTTCTTATATCTTTTGCTAATTGTTCATCAGATATTTTTTCTAGTTCACTTCCTGTTAATGCCTCTTTTTCATCTTCTAATATTCCTAGATTTTTTGCTATCGCTGTTGCAGTTATTTTATGATCTCCTGTTATCATTACTGTTTTTATTCCTGCTGTTTTACATTTTTCAACTGCAACTTTTGCTTCTTCTCTTGGAGGATCTATCATTCCTACCATACCAACAAAAGTTAAATCATTTTCTATATTATCCATTTCCTCTTTATTAGGAATATGATCTATTTGTTTATATCCACATGCTAGTACTCTTAATGCTTCTTTTGCCATTTCTTCATTATGACTTTTTATTGATTTTTCATAATTTTTTAAATCATCTTTTTCTTCATTATTTATTATATAGTTTTTACATCTTGAAAGTAATTCATCTACTCCACCTTTTGTATAAACTATATATTTATCTCCTACTTTGTTTACTGTTGTCATCAATTTTCTATCTGAATCAAATGGAATTTCTTCTACCCTTTGCATTTCTTCGATTATATTTGTATCTATTCCTAATTTTGATGCCATATCAATTAATGCAGTTTCTGTTGGATCTCCTGTTAATTCTCCATTATCGCCTATTTTTGTGTCATTGCATAACATATTAGCATAAATTAATTTCTTCATATCTTCATTTTCTATAAATTCTTTTGCATTTTCTAAAGATATTGTTTCATCATTTATATATATTTTTTGTACTGTCATTTTGTTTTGAGTTAATGTACCTGTTTTATCTGAGCATATTACTGTTGCACTTCCCAAAGTTTCAACAGATGGCAATTTTTTTACAATAGCATGTTTCTTTACCATTTTTTGTACTCCTATTGCAAGTACTATTGTAGATACTGCAACTAGTCCTTCTGGTATTGCTGCAACAGCTAAACTTACTGCTGTCATAAACATTGCTAAAGGTTGTTTACCTTGCATTAACCCTATTGCAAAAATAATTATACATACTACAATTGCTACTATTCCTAATGTTTTTCCTAATTTATTTAGTTTTGCTTGAAGTGGAGTTTCTTGATCTTCTACTGCATTTATCATTCCTGCAATTTTACCTACTTCAGTATTCATTCCTGTTTCTACTACTATTCCTTTTCCTCTTCCATATGTAACTAAACTTGAAGAAAATAGCATATTTGTTCTATCGCCCAATTCCACTTCTTCATTCTCTAATTTTGATATTTGTTTTTCAACAGGTACAGATTCTCCTGTTAGTGAAGATTCTTGGGCTTTTAAATTTACAGCTTCTATAATTCTTAAGTCTGCTGGAATATAATCTCCTGTGTCTAATTGCACTATATCTCCTGGTACTAATTCTTTTGCAGGTATTACTTTTATGCTTCCATCTCTAATTACTTTAGATGCATGGTCTGTTAATTTTTGCAAAGCTTCTAATGATTTTTCTGCTTTATTTTCTTGAGATACTCCTATTACAGCATTTAATATTACAACTATCATGATTACTATTGTATCTGTAATACCTTCTCCTTCTGAAATACCAACTATTCCAGATACTATTGCTGCTATTATCAAAATTATAATTGAAAAGTCTTTAAATTGTGCTATGAATTTTTGTAACATACTTTTCTTTTTCTTAGCTTGTAATTCATTTAATCCATATTTTTCTACTCTTTTTTTGACTTCTTCGTCTGAAAGTCCTTGTTCTTTATCTGTTTCTAATTCTTTTTCTACTTCTTCGACTTCTTGATTAAACCATTGTTTTTTCATTTAATCTCTCCTTATTTTATCTTTGTATTTCTCTAATAATTTTTGTCTTTTTTTATTTATTTACCTTGTCAATTATAATACTTGTTTTTTTTACTGTCAAGAAATTTTAACTTTAACTAATAGGGTTGTAGTTATTACAAACGTTAAATAATTATTATATAATAGTAAGGTAAAATCATTTTCCATATGAATAAAATTTCTTTCATTCTCATCATCAATACTCATTATTAATCATGACTCCAACTTATTAATAAATTTTTCTATGATTTCCTTATCTTCTATTTTATTAATTTCAAAGCATTTTTTACCTAAATCTTTTATATAAGCTCCTATATGATACATTTCTTTTTTGTCTATTATAATAAATCTGTCGTGAAA
>CANQGV010000057.1 GCA_947623475.1 uncultured Clostridia bacterium
TCCTAATATATCTTTTTCTTCTATTGAATCAATTGTTCCTGCTCCATGCATTGGATATACAATTTTATCACCTACATTAAACATGCAAGTCAACTCCTTTCAGCGTTTTTTAAATTTCGGAAAAAAATATATAATAAAGCTATGTCAATACATATAGCCTTATTATGTATTTTTTTACCATATTTATTATACTACAAAAAAAGAAAAAAGTCAAAGACTTTTTTCCTTTTTTTACTATTTATTTGTAGATCCAAATCCTCCAACTCGTTCTCCTTCAGCAGAATCATTGTCTGTTACTAGATATTTTTGAAAAATTGCTTGTCCTATAGCTTCACCTTTTTTTATTTCTATATCTTCATCTTTAATATTATAAAATGCAAACATTATATGTCCATCATTATCTGGATTTCCATAATAATCTTTATCAATTACCCCTACACTATTTGCTAATATTAAACCTTTTTTCTTTGGGTTTGAACTTCTATTATATATCATTAAAACTTCATCATCTTGCATATATGCTTTTATTCCTGTTTTTACTAATACTGGATTTTGTCCTGGTTTAAAAGCTGGTATTACGCAATCTTCTGCAGCCTCAACATCATACCCTGCTGAGTATTTTGTTTTTCTTACTGGTAAATTTATTCCTTTGTCTTCAAATCCTTTTGCTATTTCAAATCCTCTTAATTTTTCCATTTTTATTCCTCCTGATTAAAACTTTCCTTTTTATTTTCACATAAGTAATTTAAAAAGTCAATAAAATATTTCCTATTTTAATATAAATCATTTTGTACTTTACATAATTGACTTGTGCTTTTTTATGTGCTATTATATATGAAATTAAAGGAGAGACATATTATGGAAAACTTAAATAATATAAATAAAGAAGAAAAATATTTTATAAATCGTTTCTTAGAATTTTTTTATAGTGAGCCTTTAAATTCAAACACTATAGACTCTGTAAGAAATTTTATAATATATTTAGCAAATACAGAAATACAAAAATTATATTCTATATATCCCTCTAATGGAGAAACTATTTCATTAAACCTAATCGATGATCCTTCAGACTCTAGACATGGTTTTTTAGAATATAAAAAAGATAATGATTTTAATGTAGATGCTATTATTACTTTTAATGAAAATAAAATACTTGAAAATTTATCAAGTCCTGATAGAGAAAAAAGAATAACCAGTTTTAAAGAACTTTGCCTTACTGTATTTCATGAAGTAAGACATTTAGAACAATATCTTATGGTAGATAATAAATCTTCTTACCCTTCTAATGTTTTTGCTAGTGAATATGCTATGCAAAATGTTTTTGGAAAACCTTTTATTGATAAACACTATTATTTTCTTTTTACAGAAAATGACGCAAATGAAGCTGCTTGTAATACTTATTTAGAAATTATGGGAGAAGATAAAGATATAGAAAATTTAAGAAATCTTTATTCTGGTAAAAAAGTTTTGGGAAAATATTCATCAAATTTACCTGATTTAGAAGAAGTAATGTCTATTGATTCTAGATTAACTAGTATTATAGATTTTTATCCTGTTTTGCAAAAAGAATTTGATAACAATGGTATAAGAAAGACAAGCATAACTTTAATACAAGATAAAGATTCCGAAATACTAGAAATACATTCTAGTTCAAAACTATCTACTTCTGAAAAAAAAGCACAATCTAAAGATTTACATGAATTATATTTTGAATTATTATATAGAAAATTAACAGTTTCTTCAGAGGAAGATATAGATCAATTGGTTTCAATTAACGGTCTAAAAAAGACACAAAAACTATTTGAAGAAATGTTTATCTATTTTGATAATAAAATGAAAGAAGAAATGGTAATATTGCTTAACATGCGAAATACTCCTGATACTTCTAAATTCAATTCATCAACTCACTATGAGCCTTCTGAAATCGATAAAGGAATAGGCCTTTCTGCAACACATTATAGTGCAATAAAATCTTTTATAGATAAATTAATAGACTTTATTTCAATTGAAAGATAAGAAAAAAACTCCTACTATAAGGAGTTTTTTTCTATTTTTTTATAATTATTTTACCATTGTCAACACCAATATTAACTTGTTTTCCTTTAAGCAAATTTCCATCAAGTATTTCTTCTGCAAGTTTATCTTCTATGATATTTTGAATAGTTCTTCTTAAAGGTCTTGCTCCATATGCTTTATCAACACCTTTACTAGCTATTAATTTCTTTACTTCTGGCTCTAGTTTCACATCATAATTTTGGTCTTTTAATCTTTTTAAAACTTTATCTAATAAAATATCTATTATTGAATCAATTTCTTTATCAGTTAATTTATGGAATACTATTATTTCGTCAATACGATTTATAAATTCTGGTCTTAGTTCTTTTTTTAGTGCCTCCATAACTTCTTTTTTTGTATTTTCATATTCGTTTTTATTTTTCTCATCCTCATTTTTATTTGCTGCTGTAAATCCTAATGCTTTTCTTTCAGTTATCAATCTTGCTCCTATATTTGATGTCATTATTATAACTGTATTTTTAAAGTTAACTGTTCTTCCTTGAGAATCAGTCAATCTTCCATCTTCAAGTATTTGTAGTAACATATTCATTACATCCGGGTGTGCCTTTTCTATTTCATCAAATAATATAACTGAATATGGCTTTCTTCTGATTTTTTCTGTTAGTTGTCCACCTTCTTCAAATCCTACATATCCTGGAGGAGAGCCTATCAATTTAGATACTGAATGTGATTCCATATATTCAGACATATCTATACGTATCATTGAATTTTCATCTCCAAATAAACTTTCAGCTAGGGCTTTAGATAATTCTGTTTTTCCTACTCCTGTTGGACCTAAGAATAAGAATGAGCCAATTGGTCTATTTGGATCTTTTAATCCTACTCTTCCTCTTCTTATAGCTTTTGCTACTGCTTCAACAGCTTCATTTTGACCAATTACACGCTTGTGTAAATTTTGTTCTAAGTTTTTTAACTTTTCATTTTCATCTTCTGTTATTTTTTTAGCAGGTATTCCAGTCCATGAAGCAATTACCTCTGCAATATTTTCTTCTGTAATATTAGTTAAAGATTTTGTATTTTTATTTTGCCATTTTTTCTGTTCTTTTTCATATTTTTCTTTTAATTCTTTTTCTTTATCTCTTAATTTTGCTGCTTTTTCAAATTTTTGAGTCCTTACTGCTTCTTCTTTATCTTTTACTACTTCTTCAATTTTATTTTGTAATTCTTTTAAAGAAGATGGCTCTGTATATGTTTTTAATCTTGCTTTTGAAGCAGCTTCATCAATTAAATCTATTGCCTTATCAGGTAAAAATCTATCATTTATATATCTGTTTGACATTTTAACTGCAGCTCGTATAGCTTCATCTGTTATTTTTACATTATGATGTGCTTCATATTTATCTCTAATTCCTGAAAGAATTGTTATAGTATCTTTTTCATTTGGCTCTTCAACATTAACTGAACTAAATCTTCTTTCCAATGCTGCATCTTTTTCAATATATTTACGATATTCATTTATTGTTGTTGCACCAACTAATTGAATTTCTCCCCTTGCAAGTAGTGGTTTTAATATATTTGCTGCATCTATTGCTCCTTCTGCTGCACCAGCACCAACAATTGTATGAATTTCATCTATAAATAAAATTACATCACCAGCTTTTTTTACTTCATTTAAAGCTTTCTTTATTCTTTCTTCAAAATCTCCTCTATATTTTGCTCCAGCTACCATACCTGAAATATCAAGTGTTACTACTCTTTTATTTTTTAATATTTCTGGGACATCTCCTGAAACTACCTTTTGAGCCAAACCTTCAACAATAGCTGTTTTTCCTACACCTGGCTCACCTATTAAACATGGGTTATTTTTTGTTCTTCTAGATAATATTTGTATTACTCTAGCTATTTCTTGTTCTCTTCCTACTATTGGATCTAATTTACCTTCTTCTGCTTTTTTAGTTAAATCTTCTCCAAATTGATTTAATGTTTGTGTTGAATTGTAACTTCCTTTTCCTTTTGATTTTTTTAAATCTTCTTCATTTCCACCTACTATGTCTTCTCCTTCATTTATTACTTTTATAATTTCATTATATAGTTTTGCTATATTTATATTTAAATCTAATAAAATTCTAGCTGCAATACTATCTCCTTCTCTTAATGTTGCTATTAATAAATGTTCTGTTCCTATATAGTTATATCCTAATTTTCTTGCTTCTAAAAATGCTATTTCTATAACTCTTTTAGTTCTTGGTGTAAATCCTAGAGTTTCTTGTATTGGCTCTTCTCTTCCAACGAATTTTTCTATTTCGTCTAAAATAGCTTCTGATGTAACTTCTTGATTTTCTAATACTTTTGAAGCAACTCCACTACCTTCTTCAGCTAAACCATATAATATATGTTCTGTTCCTATATAACTATGCCCTAATTCTATTGCTAATTCATTTGCAATATCTATAGCCTTTTTAGCTCTACTTGTAAAACTATAAGTCATAATCTATCCCTCCTTAATAATTTGTTTAATTATTTCTGCTCGTTTAATATCTCTTTCCATCTTGTCCAATTGTCCTCCAGTATATTTTTGCAAATTTGCAGATTTTGTATAAAGATATATTTTCATTACTTTTAAATCTGTAAGTTCTGTTAATACACCTAAATCTGTTCCTAATTTAATATCAGACATTAAACTATTTACTTCTCTTGAAGTTATTTTTCTACAATTTGCTAATATTCCATAACTTCTATAAACTTTGTCTTCTAATTCAATATTATTTTCTTCTAGTATTTTTCTTGCTTCTCTTTCTTGTGCAATAATTTTTTCTGCAACTACATGAATATTTGTAACTATTTCTTCTTCTGTAATACCTAATGTTTTTTGATTTGATATTTCATAAATATCTCCACTTTCTATTTTTGTATTTATTCCAAAAGTACTTACAACTTCTAATACTTTTTTTACATTTCTAGTTTTAGAAAGTCCTGGTAAATATAGCCTAATACTTGCTCTTAGTCCTGTCCCTATATTATTTAAATATTTAGTAAGATAACCATATTTCTTACTTACTGAATAATTTAGAACTTCTCCTATTTTCATATCTACTTCTTTGGCTAATTGCAACGTATTTTTTAAATCAATTCCACAATTAAAAACTTGTATATTTAAATGATTTTCTCCATTTATTTCAATACAAATATTTTCATCATCATTTATTAATATTGATCCTTCTGTTCTCTTATCTTTTGAAAATTCTTTTTCTATTAAACCTTTTTCTACTAAACTTTGGATTGTAACATCATCCATATCTTTTAATTTTAAAAATTTTAAATTATATCCTATACTATATAAATTATCTTTTATTTTATTTTCTAAACTTTCTATTTGTTCTTCATTTTGTAATTCAAAAGGAAACCCATTTATATTTCTTGCTAATTTTATTTTAGAATCAAAAGCTACATCTGACTCTTTTCCACTTTGTAAATACCAATTCATATCTAATTACGCCTCCTTTTCTTTTTTTGCTATTTTATCTCTTAGTTTAGCTGCATCTTCATATCTTTCATCTTTTACTGCTTTTTTTAGTTCTTCTTTTAACTTTTCAACTTCATTTTGTTCTTTTGGTTTTTTAGTTTTTGAATTTTGCTTTTTTTCTAAATCTATTTTATGTTCTGTTATTTTTCCTAAACGACCTACATGTTTGTTACTACCTTGTAATTTTTTTATTATTGGATCTAATCTGCTTTCAAATGTATCATAGCAATTTGCACATCCAAGTCTTCCTGTATTTAAAATATCTTCAAATGTAAATCCACATTCTTTACATTGTAAATCTTTTACATTGTCAAACATAGGCATAAGGTTTGTTCCTTCAAATTCTTCTAACATTCCTGCAAAGAAACTTGAAAAATCAATTGGCATATTAAAATCCATTCTATCAACTCCAAGTTCTCTACTACACTTTTCGCATAAGCGCAATTCTCTTTTTCTTCCATTTATATTTTCACTATATCTTACTGTTGCTTCTCTTTTTCCACAATTATCACATTTCATTTTTTATCCCTCCTATACATTTAATAACATATTTTTAAATATTCTTGCTCTTACCTCATCTTTTAAATTAGATGGTAATTTTAGTACTTTATCATTTGTTGCAACTTTAAGAAGTTTTGCTTCTTTATCGTTAATAATAGAATATGAAAGTAAATCACTTATTAAAATATCAACTTCACTACTTGATAATGTATTTCCTATATTATTTATTATATGCATTATATATTCTTCGTTAGTAGTTGATATTTTTCTAATTCTTATACTTCCTCCACCACCACGTCTACTTTCTACATAGTATCCTTGTGAAGGTTTAAATCTTGTTGAAATCACATAATTTATTTGTGATGGTACACACTTAAAATATTCTGCAAGTTCATTACGTTGAATTTCAATAAAATCATTTTCTTCCTGTTCAAACATTTCTTTTATAAATTCTTCTATAATATCTGATACTCTCATATCACACCTCCGTTTTTGTCTTTGACTTTCTTTGACCTATAATACAATTATACTCCTTTTTGTTTTGTTTTCAATTATGATTTGAGTTTATTTTTAATTATTTTTTGACTTTTCCTGACCTTTTTCTTTTTTTATTATTGCTTTTCTAAATTTATCTTTAATTTTCTTCGTTTTTCTTTAATTTTCTTTTCTTAGTCATCTTATCTAACTCATTTGCCCTTCTCTTTTGTTCATCAGGCTCTATCCATAAAAAATATTCTGGTACAAAATTATTTTTTCCTCTATATTGTTTATCTTTCATAAAATTCTCCTTATAACTATTCTCTTTATTATATTCTCATTTTTTTTACACTTTATACATATATTTTAAAATTGTAATATTAAATATTATAAATATTATGGAAACTATTTCTTTTTTTTCAAATTTATGTTATAATAGAAATGTATTTATTTAATGAGGAGGATTTTTATGTGGCAATTTTGGTTAATAGCTAGTGGAATATTCTTCATTGTTGAGATTATAACTATAGGTTTTTTAATTTTTTGGTTAGCAATAGGAGCGCTAATAACAATGATAGTTAGTTTCTTTACAGATAATTTAATAATTCAAACAGCTGTATTTGTTATTTCTTCTACAATTTTAATTTTTGCAACAAAACCTTTTGTAAGTAAATTTGCCAAAAGTGAAAACCCAACTAAAACCAATGTAGATGCCCTTGATGGTAAAACAGGTATTGTCACAAAAAAAATAGATTCAATTAACGGAACAGGTCAAGTAAAAATTGATGGCGAAACATGGTCTGCTATCGGTGAAAATGAAATAAATATTGAAGAAGGAACTCAAATAATTGTTAAAGACATAAAAGGAGTAAAAGCCGTAGTTGCTCCAAAAAATTAAATTATTATTCGTAAGGAGGATGTAAAAAGATGTGGTTTTTAATTGTATTACTTGTTATTATTTTAATAATAGCATTCACATCAATTAAGATTGTTAAACAATCTGAAGTTTATATTATAGAAAGATTAGGTAAATTTAGCAAAGTTGCTGATGCTGGTTTAACTCTTATTGTACCTTTTAT
>CANQGV010000058.1 GCA_947623475.1 uncultured Clostridia bacterium
ATTTCTAATATAAAACTCATAACTAGAGAAAAAATTGCACTTAATAAATATATACCAAAAATATATATATTTACTTTATCTTTTTCTTTCATTTTTCTTTTATTTTTATATCCTAACAAATCATATAATTCATTAATTCCTTCTTCTATAATATAATAGCCTATATGCCTTTGCTTAGTTTCTTCTTCATAACTATTTGCTAACTCTAATATTTTTTTAGTTATATATATTTCTGAAATTTTAGTTGTGTTTGCGATTTCTTTTATTTTCATTCTATAATATTCTTTAGTTTTATAGTCCATCTTTTCATATATTCCTGCAGGATCTTGTTTTAATAAGTCTTCTACTCCATTTATTTTTTCAAATATTTCTAAAAAGTTTAAACGCTGAATTTCTTTTATACTAGTAATTCCATTTCCTATCAATACTTTCTTCATAGCAATATCAAAATGCTCTTTTTTTATGACATCAGATATAGTTGTTCCTGTCATTTCTACTGTATCTTCAAGTGCTTTCAAATAACTATATCCTTTTTTCCCATAACGCTTTAAAATATATGACATATATTCTATAAATGAATATTTTGTATTAGGATATGCTAAATCTACAAGTTTATATTTTTTATAAATCTCTCTTCCAAACTTTTTCTCATTTTTTGTTTTATTTTCTATAAGTCTTTCTACTATATTTTCTGCTTTAAATTTTTGTAATTGACTATTATATATTTCTTTACATATTTGTGCGATATTTTCTATAATTGCAATTTCAAGAAATATACCAATATTCCAAATTTCGTCCATGCTTAATGTTTTCTTAGTTTGATAACTCATTAAGTATTGTTCTAAATTTTCACGTTCTATGTGATTGTCTGTATATGCTATAATTTCAGTCGCTAAAACATAAATTCTTGCAAATCCTACATGTGTTCCATTTGCTATTCCCGGAAAATTCATATATTTTTTTATTGTCAATTCTCTTTCTATCATTTTTACAGTTTCTTCAATTACATATAAATTATCTAAAATCCATTCCCCTGCTGGATGTATAGTTATTCCTAATTTCAAATGGTGATTTAACATCTGATACACTTCTTGTATAATTCTAAAATTTTCTATCATATGAGGTACTGGGTATGTTTCTTTTTGAGATTTTGATATTATATTTTGTTCAGATGCTATTTTTTCTAAATGATATTCAAGTTGTTCTTTAGTAAGCATAGTACCACTTATTTGTAATACTTTATTTGTTTTCAAAAAAATTCCACTCCTTGCAATTTAATGTTTTACACATATTGTTTGCAAATAGTGGATTTTTTATACAATTTTATTTTTATATTAATAACCTTTTTTACTTAAAATATTGACATATTCCTGCATATATTCCCCATGCTAATTTACTTTGATAACTATCTTGTTTAAGTTCCTCTGATTCTTGAGGGTTTGATAAGAAACCACATTCTACTATACTTAATGGTATTTCTACATTTTTTACTATATATATATCACCTATTTTCATAGCTAATCTTTTATTCTCTTTTTGTATTGCAGAGTTTAATCCTTCTTGTAAACTTTTTGCTAATTTTTCACTTTCTTCATTTTTATTTTTATAAAAACATTGCCATCCATAATACTGCTGTTGTGGTATTTTATTTAAATGAATTGAAACAAATATATCTGCTGAACTTTCATTTCCTATTTTTACTCTGTTTTTTATATCTGATACCTTTTTTTGTCTTAATGTTTTTGCATCTAAATTATATATTGCTTTTTCATCTGAACGTGTTAATATAACTGTTGTTCCATTTTGTTCTAATAACTGTTGTACTTTTAATGTTATTTGTAAATTCAATTCCGCTTCTGTAGTTCCATCACTACTAATTGCTCCACCATCTTCTCCACCATGTCCTGCATCTAATATTACAATTTTGCCTGATACTGGTGTCGCAGTAGTTTCTTTTAATTCTTCTTGTTCCGTTTTTTGTATTTTATCATTTGCCTTTATTGATAACATAGTAGTTCCTACAATTACTATAAATAATATAAATTCTATTTTCTTACTTTTTATTTTTATCATAAAAAAAGCCTCCTATTATATAAATATATATTAAGAGACTTTTAACTTATTCTTTTATTTATGAAATTCTTCTTCTATCTACTGCATAGCTACTTCCCATTACTGACTTCGCAGCATGTTTTACCTGTGCTCCAACTTCTGCTATTTCAAGTATATTATCAAATCTTTCTGGATCACAAACAACTAAACCTATTGATAAAGATGTTAATGGAAATTGTTCTATTATTCCCTTTCTATTGGCTACTTCTATATATCCTTTTTCTAAATCATTATCTGTAAAGAATTGATTTACTTGTGAATCAAAATCTGCTAATATATGTTGGCATAATCTTTCTGCATATATGGTTGGAACAATTGCTACAAAGTCATCTCCTCCTATATGTCCAACAAAAGTATTTCCTTCTTCATTATGAATATTATTTACAATGACATTAGCTGTAAATTCTATTATTTGATCTCCTTTTAAAAATCCATAAACATCATTATATGCTTTAAAATTGTCTAAATCTAAATATAAAACTGAAAATGGTTCTTTTCTTGTTAATCTTTTTTTCAACTATGCATGTATTTGTACATTTCCTGGTAATCCTGTTAATGGACTTATTCTTCTATTTGTTGCTAATAGTCTGCCTAGGTTTTTTACTGTATAATATAAATATTTTTCATCTACTGGTTTTTTTATAAAGTATTCTATAGATTCTTCTAATATTTGTATTCTATGCTCTCTTTCTCCTTTTGAAGATACCACAATTACTGGTGTTATTTGGTTATCTTCGTCTCTTCTGATTTTTCTACACAATTCAACTACATCTCTGTTAATAGCATCTTCATTGATAACTATTAAAGATGGGATGCTTTTTAGTGCTACATCTATATCTTCTGTTTTTACACTTATGAATTTATACTCTTTATCATTTTTAAAAAGTTCTTGAAAAATTACTATTGAAGAGTCATCATCATCAATTATATAAATTTCATTAATCATTAGTATCTCCTTATTTAAATTATTGTGTTCTTGATGCTGCTGTTGCTTTTTGAGTAACAGCTTCTCCTTTTGTATTATATATTGTTACTGCTATTGAGTCTTGCTTTGAAGCTATTGGATATTCAAATTCTTGTTCTTGTCTTCCATCTAAGTCTAATGATATTTTTTCTGATGTATTATCATTAGCTACAAGTTCTATTTTTCCTAGTCCTACTGTATCTTTTGCTTTTATATAAAATCTACTTTGTTCTACTAATATTTCAACTGTTGGTTTTGATGTTAATTGAGATGATCCTTCAGGCTCGTCTGATCCTTCTTCTCCTGCTGCAACATCACCTGGCTCAATTCCGTTTATCTTTTTCTTTATAGTTTCTTCTTCTCCATTTACATCAACAGCTGTTACTATTAAAGTATGTGATCCTGGTAAAGCTTCTATTTTTTGTTCTAATGTTTTTCCATTACCTTCTATTTTTTGCTCATCTTCTCCATTCCAACTGTAAGTTACATATGCAAGGTCTTCTTTTCCTTCTACTTTTATTACTAAATTAGGATCTTCACTTCCTATTTGTATTACTATTTTAGACTCACGTATAAATGTATGTTCTAATGTTTGTACTTTTCCTGAAGTATTAACTGCTCTTACATATAAATTGTGTTCGCCTTCCCCTTCAGGCATATCTATTGTTTCTTGAACAATATTTCTATTATTTCCTGATATTTTTGTTTCTTCTTCATCATCCCATTTGTAATACACTTCATTTATTGCTGTTTTACTGTTTATTGTAAATGTAACTTCCTTATTAGTTGCTTCTGCTAATATTTCTGGTTTTACAGGTTTATTGGCAGCTTCGTATTTTTTTCTATACATTCCATATACACCTGTTCCTATATTAAATAATCCAAATATAATCAAAGAAATAGCAAAAAATCTAACTATTTTAACAATTTCTGATATACTTCCCTTGTATTCTTTGCTTTTTCTTTTTTTCTCTTTGTTGTTTTTCTTTTTATTGACATTCTCAACACTTAATATTTGATTCATTATTTCACCTCAATTTATTCTTCCTCTAGTTCGCATTATAACATAAGGGTTTGAAATTGTAAATGATTTTATACAGTAAAAATATAGTAATTTTTGTAAAATTTTTTTCGTTTTTTAAGATTTTTAATTAAGTCTAAATTACTACTATTTTTAAAACTAAAAAGAACGTTGATATTTCAACGTTCTTTACTCATATTATTGTTGTGTATATGGAAGAACAGCTATATGTCTTGCTCTTTTTACTGCTAATGTAATATCTCTTTGATGTTTAGCACAAGCTCCTGTTGTTCTTCTTGGTAATATTTTTCCTTTTTCATTGATAAATTTCTTTAATTGATCTGCATTTTTGTAATCTAATACAAAATTTTTATCACTACATAATAGACATACTTTTTTTCTTTGTTTTCTAAATCTTGGGTTATAGTCATCATCGTAGTTTTTATTTCTTTTATTTTGTTTTTTATCTGACATTTATTATACCTCTCCTTTCAAAAAATTAGAATGGTAGATCATCATCTGAAGATACATCAAAATCACTATTAGCATCATTACTTCCTGGTGCTGTTGTTCCGAATGTATCTTCAAAAGTTCCTCCCATAGAATTTTCATTATCTCTTCTGCTATCTGCAAAATATGCTTCTTCTGCAACAACTTCTGTTACATAATGTTTTACACCTTGGTCATCATCCCAAGTTCTTGTTTGAATTCTTCCGATTATTCCTACTTGTTGACCTTTCTTAAAGTATTTGCTACAAAATTCTCCAGTTTTACTCCATGCTACTATGTTAATAAAATCTGCTTGTCTTTCTCCATTTTGGTTTGCAAATCTTCTATTAACAGCTAAGCTAAAAGAAGCAACTAGTGTATTGTTTGTTTGTGTATATCTTACTTCGGGATCTCTTGTAAGTCTTCCCATTAATATTACTTTGTTCATTTTCGTATCACCTTTCTTACTTTAATTAAAGCCCCTTTTTTCTTTTAGTCTTCTTTTCTAACTACGATGAATTTTAATATTTCATCTGTAATTCTATAAACTCTTTCAAGTTCTGCTATAGAATCTGGTTTAGCTTCAAAATTAAATAACATGTAAGTTGCTTCTTTGTTCTTTTTGATTTCATAAGCTAATTTCTTTTTCCCCATGTTTTCAACAGATTCTACTTTTCCATTTTCATTAATTAATCCTGTAAATTTTTCTTCTATTTCCTTTAGCCCTGCTTCATCTACATTTGGATTAACAATGATTATACTTTCGTATTTATTCATTATTTTCACCTCCCTTTGGATTAATAACCCACCTTTTAAATTGTGAGTAGAGATTTAAAAATAGTTTTTTCTATTTCTAAAGCATTGCTATTTTAACATATTTTTCATAATTTGTAAAGTTTTATAACTGTTTTCTTTTTTTATAACAGAACAAAGCAGATGGTCTATGTCCTTCTCCTTTTTTTATTTTGTCTGTCTTTTCTATTTTGTCAGCTATTATTCTTCTAAATGCTGGATCTAATAATTTTTTGTTTAATATAACTTCATAAACTTTTTGCAGTTCTCCTATTGTAAAGTATTTTGGCATCATTTGAAATACTATATCTGTATAATTTATTTTGTTTTTCAATCTTTCTAACCCCACTAATATTACTAAAGCATGATCAAAAGCCAACTTTTTATTTTCCAATATCTCATAATCAAATTGTTCTTGACTTTGTTCTTTTCGTTTTCGCCTAGCTTTAATTTGTATTTTATCTATGCTATTTTCTAATTCTATAGATATTGTATTGTTCTTTTCTATTATTTTTATATCAAACCATTCTGCATTTTTGCTTAGCTTATCTGATAATATTTTTTTATCTATCAACGCCATATAACCAGTAGATACAATTCTCATTCTTGGATCTCTATCAACATTGCCAAAAGTATATAATTGTTCCAAATATACATTTTTAATATTCGTTTCTCTTTCTAGAATTCTTTTTGGACATTCTTCTAATTCTTCATGAATATCTAGAAAACCTCCCGGTAAGCACCATTTATTTTTATATGGATATTCATTCCTTTTTACTAATAATACACTCATGAATTTCTCGTCAGTTTTCCTGTAATTTTCTTTAGGTTTGTCAGATATACTAAATATTATTATATCTGCTGTCATTGAAAGCTTTTCAAACATATTTGGATCATATTCTTTTAAAAATTCTTCTTCAGATTTATACATTTTTCTCCTTCTTATTTATTTTATTTTCTTTTATTATATATAGGTACTTTTTCTCTTTTATGTCTAGATAATTTTTCTTTTTCTTTAATTATTTCCATTGCTTCTTTTTTAGTTTTTCCCTTATTTATATATTCTGATATTTCTTTATAAGTAACCCCTAATTTTTGTTCATCTGTTCTACCATCTATTCCATCACTTGGTGGTTTGTTTATAATACTATCTGGAACTCCTAAGTATTTACCTATTTGACATACTTCTTCGACAGTAAAATCACCAATTGGATTAAAATCACTTGCATTGTCTCCCCATTTAGTAGTATAACCTACTGTAATTTCACATTTGTTTCCAGTTCCCATTACTAAATAATTTAAAGTTCTTGCAACATAATATAATGTTGTCATTCTTAATCTTGGTTTTGTATTTATTTTTGCTTCTTCATTTTCATCTTTTAATTTAGATTGTATTTCTTTTTCTAAAGTGTTATATGTTTTTTCTAAATCTATTTTTAGTATAGGAACATCAAAAGTTTTAGCCACTAGCTTCGCATCTTCAATATCTTTCTTTATTGAATTACATGGCATTGTAATTGTCATTACTTTTTCTTTTCCTAAGGCTTTGCATGCTAAAGCAATTACTGTTGCACTATCTTTTCCTCCACTATTTCCAATTACAACTCCTTTTGAATTTGTTTTACTAACATATTCTCTTATCCATTTTGATATATTTTCTATTTCTTCCTTTATATTTTTTATCATATATATATTTACTCCTTGTACAAATTATTTTTTTCTATGTATTTGTATACTTCATCTGGCATTAAATATCTTACACTTTTATTATCTTTTATTTGTTTTCTTACATAAGTTGAATTATAATTGCTTTTTATCTTTTCATTTACGCCTTCTATATTTTTTCTATATTTCTTTAATAATTTGTCAGAATTTATAATATTTTCTATATTATCTCTTCCTCTTGCTTTTACTAAAATTTTATAACTTTCTAACAATCCTTCTCCCTCTTCCCATAGAGATATTTCTTTTAAATTATCACTTCCTGTTAAAAAAATTATTTCGTCTTTCATATTGTGTTTCTTTACATTATCTAGTAAAGTTTTTGTCGTCATAGACTTGTTTTGCTTAAAATCTATATTTGATACCTCAAATTTTGGATTATTATCTGTTACATTTTTTAACATATTATACCTATGCTCATT
>CANQGV010000059.1 GCA_947623475.1 uncultured Clostridia bacterium
TAAAATGGCAAAATGAATATCATTTATATGTCCAATATTTATTTTATGAACTATTTGATTCATAGAAACATAACCATCTTTACCATCAAATGTTTTTATTTCTCCTTCTCTTATTGCAAAAGGAGATACTTTTGCTTTTATTTGATTATCATTAATCATTTTATTTTATCCTTTCTATAGTATTACTAATTTAACTTTTTTCTTTTCTGGGTCGATTTTTTTTATATAAACATCAACTTCTTTTCCATATTCTAAGCCTTCAAAAATACCATTTTTATTTTTTTCAGTTTCTTTAATAATTCCTTTTACTTTTGTACCTTGTTCAAATTTACTGGCATTTTCTTCCCAAGAGCCGAACATTTCTTTATATGAAAGAATGACTCTTCCGTTTTCCTCATTTACGTCTTTGACTACAATATCTACTTTTTGTCCAAGAGAAAGTCTTTCTGCTGGAGTTTTAATTCTAGCTACTGATAAATCTTCTATATGTGCTAATCCAACAATTCCACTATCTAGTTCAATAAAAGCACCATAAGGTTGAAAACTTTTTACAGTACCACTCACTCTTTGACCTATTTTTAAATCTTTTAAGACATATCCTTTGTTTACTCTGTTCATTTGTATTCTCCTCATAAATCATTAGTATATTTCATATTATATAGTGTTTAATTAAAATTTTCAATGCTTTTTACTTCTTTTTCTGATAAATATCTCCATTCACCTAATTTTAAATTGTTTACACTTAAAAAACCAATCTTACTTCTATGTAATGCAAGGACCTTTTTACTAATGGTTTTACACATTTTTCTGACTTGTCTATTTTTTCCTTCATGTATTTTTATTTCTATTCTAGAAATATTTTTTTTATTATCAATTTTTAATATACGAACTTTAGCAGGTAAGGTTGTGTAAACAATACCATTATCATCAATGTCAACACCATTAGTTAATTTTTCTATATCTTCATCAGAAATTATACCTTTTAAAGTTACATTATATGTTTTTTCGGTTTCATGTTTTGGATGT
The DNA here is from genome assembly GCA_947623475.1 of uncultured Clostridia bacterium. GTDB lineage: Bacteria > Bacillota > Clostridia > TANB77 > CAG-508 > CAG-269. The sequence continues at coordinate 1,027 of CANQGV010000059.1, forward strand.
GTAACATGATAAATAAAATCACCATCATTACTTAAAAGTAACGCTCCAGAGGTATACATATCTAACCTTCCAGCTGGTACAATTCTTTCTTTTATATTGATTAAATCAAGAACAGTATTTCTTTTAAACTGATCTTTTACAGTAGTAACATAGCCAATAGGTTTATTTAAAAGGATATATACTTTTTTTGAAGAAGGTTTTAAAAGTTTTCCTTTATAATATACTTCATCTTTATCAGGAGAAATTTTTTTCCCGAGTTGTAATATTTTTTCACCGTTTACACAAACATGTCCTTGAAGAATCAACTCTTCACATTTTCTCCTTGAAGCTACTCCACAATCAGCCATGTATTTTTGTAATCGTACTTCTTCCATATTATCTCCTTAATCTAATAAATTATTTAACAGGTTTTTAAAATAGGGAGGAAGTTCGGCTTCTAAATATAGTTCTTTACCTGTAATTGGATGTTTGAACTTAAGACTTTTAGCATGTAAGCATTGACCTTTTATATTCCATTCATTTTTTCCGTTAGAATAAACTTCATCACCTATAATTGGGTACTTAATGTGTGATAAATGTACTCTTATTTGATGAGTTCTACCAGTTTCAATTTTGACTTCTAAGAGTGTACAATTAGAATTAAAATATCTTTTTAAAACTTTAAAATGTGTAATCGCTTCTTTTCCATTACGCGAAACAGCCATTTTTTTTCTATCTCTATCACTTCTTGCAATAGGCATGTTTATAGTTGCTTCGTTTTCTTTTACTATTCCTCTGACTAAAGCAATATATGTTTTTTCAATTTCATGATTTTTAATTTGTTCACTTAGGTTTATATGTGCTTTATCATTTTTTGCTACAACTAATATTCCAGAAGTATCTTTGTCTATTCTATGAACAATACCTGGACGAAGTTCTCCACCAATTCCAGACAAAGAATCTTTACAAATAGCCATCAAAGCATTTACAAGTGTTCCATCAGGATTCCCATTTGCTGGATGAACTACAAGACCTTTGGGTTTATTAACTACTATAATATCATTATCTTCATAGATAACTTCAATAGGAATATTTTGAGCTTTTAAAGATATATCTTTTGGAGGCTCTTCTTCTAAAGTAATAACATCTCCTTTTTGAACTTTATAAGAAGATTTTATTTTTTTCCCATTAACTAATATATCTTCTTGCTCAATTAACCTTTGAATTGTAGAACGTGATAAATCTGTTTCAATATTTGAAAGATAACTATCAATTCTCTGATTTTTTTCATTTTCTATGATAAATTGTTTCAATATTTATTTCTCCTTATTAGTTTTTTCATCTTTTATTTTATAATCGTCATTATCTGTAAATTTAATTTCTCTTTTAGATTTATTGCTCTTTATTTCATTTCCAACAAAGAAAAGAAAAGTCACAATGAAACAAAGCCAGCCTATAAAAATACAAATATCAGCAATATTTATTATAGGTAATGATTTAAAGCTAATAAATTCTAAAACATAACCTCTAAAGATTCTATCTATTGTATTACTTATACCACCAGCAACAATTGCTGATAAGAAAACTTTTATTTTAGTATCAATAAATTCATTTTGACTAGTAATGAACTTTATTAAAATAGTTATTACTATCAAATTTGTTAAAACATACAACAAAACAGAATTAGAGTTAACACCATAAATACCATTCGTGTTTTGTGACACATTTATAGTTAAAATATCTGGTACTATATTTGTATTATTTGTATTTAGAGCAAAAATCTTTGTTAGTTGATCTATTACAATAATAAAAAATATTATAAATATAAACATTAAATAAGCTTTTTTATTTGAAGTTTTTTCTTTTTTTTCATCAGTATTTTTCATTTATTAATTCACTCCATAGTATAAATTATTTTTTTACATTTAATCTTTCATATATTACGAAACTACTATCTGAATAAAGTTTTTTGTAATTTTCTGAATCTGCTTTTTCTATAATCATATTTACTTTAGCATTTTTATACACAATAACATGAGTTATACCGTACTTATCGAAAATATCATTATAGAACTTTCCAATTGATGAGGTGTCCATAAAGTCCATGAAAATATCATCTTTTAAACCACTAAACTCAGGGGCATATAAATCAGCTCTTGAATCTATAAATACTGGTATTCCTCGGAATAATAAATAACTTCCATAATTATATTCATTGTAAAATTTTGCTTTTCCTAAGTCAATATTTTCTAAGATAAAATCACTAGCAGCAACAGGGTAAGCATTATCATCAACAATTTCATCATCTAATTTATCTTTAATTAAATAATAACTAAAACAACACATTAAAACAGTTAATAAAATAATAGTTTTAAAGTCTGTAAAGAAATTATTAAAATTAGATAAACCACCTTTGAAAGTATTAGTAATTATTTCAACAAAAAGTTTAGCAAGAATTACAGAACAAATTAGACCAAACATCGACTCTTGTCTTTTAGTCATTAACATTAAATAAGTTAATCCAGATAGCATAAACAAATCACTTAATTTAATTTTAACATTTGTAAAAATTAAAAGGGCTAAGAAAATAATTATAGCAATAAGTGTATTTGTTTGATTAGCTAAAGTCATAGGTAAATGTTCGTTTATATTTTTTGTTGTATTTCCTTGAAGTGTTTTTACAAGGTAGGTAAAAGGTGTTGTTCCTATAGGAGTTATAAATCCCATTAAAATACAAACTAATAAAATAAGTACCAACCATTTTACAGCAGGATGTTTTTCAATACGTATTTTGTATGGATTTTCTTTAGCTTTATCACGTTTGATTTTTATTTGATCATTTCTGCTTTCTAAATCTTTAAGTTTATTTTCTAACTTTTCAATCTTTTCTTTATTTTTAGTTGTTTTATTTAATAGTTTAATTTTGAATTTTAAAAATGTTAAACGTAATTTTTTATATATAACTATATCTGCAACTATAGCAATTAAATATTCTCCAATATAAGGTAAAAATAAAACAAAGAAAAATGGCCATACTGCACAATGAAGGTTTGCTATAAGTAAAGACATTAAAAGTAAGAAAAACCCATATCTTATTTTTTTGCTTTCTATAAATTTTTCAATACAGAATATTTCAAAAATAAAGAAAATAAAAGTTACGAGCTGAGCTCTTGCTGCAACATAATCTTTTATTAAGAATAGTGCTGCTACTGTTGTAAAAAAAGAAACAACATAACTTTTCGAAATTTTTGAACTAGTTAAATATAAGCTTAAACCTAGAATGCAAGATAAGATGCATGTTGTAATATATATTCCATAAAATCCAAATGAGTTAAATATAAAAAAGGTTAATAAATCATATAACCAATGAGGATAAGTATAAGCTAAACCATTATGCCAAGAAAAATGATCTTGCATATCAATAGTACCAGTGTCAGATATAAATTCACCTATTCTTATTGTATAGTAAGTGTCATTTTGTAATGTGACAGGTGTAATTGATATACAAAATATAATTAGTAAAATTATAGATATAACTATAAAAGAATATTTTTTAAATTTTTCATTTTTTAATAAATCACAGAATTGTTTCATTATAAGCTCCTTTTTGTTATTTTTCTGAATTATATCAAACATTATTCAAAAAAGCTAGTAAATAATATTATTGAATAAAATAAAATTAAGCAAAAAGTATGAGACTACAGATAAATGTAGTCTCATATATTACTTAATGTACACTAAAGGTGGTGCGATTAATATTGTTATTAAAATTATATATTTTATTAAACAGCTTGTTGATTTTCTGTATCGTTTTCTGCATTATTTTCTTCATCATTTTCATTTATCAATTCAAGGCTTCCAACAGATACTTCATAAGCTACTCTATTTTCAACTGTTCCGTCTTCAAATTTCTTTTCATAAGTTCTAGATTGAACTCTACCTACTATTTTAACTTGAACACCAACTTCCATATTTTGGCAGAATCTAGCATTTCTACCCCAAGCTATACAAGGGATGTAATCAGATTTGTTATAAGCTCTGTTAACAGCTAATAATAAATCAGCAATTTCTCTTCCAAATGGTGTTTGTCTATATATTGGCTTTTTGCAAATATATCCAGTTAAAACTACTTCGTTTGTTACCATGTCTTTTTTTGATATTTCATTTTCTTCGTCTTCATTTTCTTCATTTACTTCTAAAATATCTTTTGCAAAAACTGTTAAAATAAGTCTATTCTTTTGTTGTTCATAGCTGTTATAAGATCTAAATTGACCTTTAACAAGTAGTGTTTTTCCTTCTTCTAGCATTTCATCATTTATCAATCTTTCTGATACTGTTACTGGAATTATATCAGAATTTCCACTTAAACGTGGGATAGATAAACTAAATATGAAAAATCTTTCTCCATATATTTCATGACTGAATTTTTTTTCTCCTGTAACCTTTCCAACTAAAGTTAAATAGTTGTTTTCTAAATAATTTGTATCCAATTTACTTTCCTCCTAATTTTTTATTTTATCAAATGTACATTTTCCTTATGCGTTCTCTTGTTAATACAAACATAATTATACACTATTTTTTTGGTTTTGTCTACATAAAAAGTTAAAAAAATCCAAAAAAGTCTGATTTTTACACTATTTTAAAAATTATTTTTTTGAATAAATAATTTGAATGATATATTCAAGTAATATTTTATAAAGTCTAAAATTATTTGTATTACAAGTTTTTATGCTTTTTTCTTCTACTTCATAAAGTGTATTATTTAGGCTTATAATATTTTTTTGTAATGATAAAACAAAACCATTTTCTGAAATACTAGAAATTGTTACTGTTGCTTTTTGATTAAGACCAAAGGTAATAATGTTACATTCGCTATTTATAAAAGGAGGAGTATAAAAATTAAAATCGCTATTTATAAGTAAATAAGAAATATTTTCACAAAGTTTATTTAAATAATATTTTTGAGTATTAGAAAAATTTAATTCTTTGCAAAAAATTATAGTTTCAAAAGTAATATTTCTAATGTTTTCAATGTTATTTTGATTTATATCTATAAGTGATACAGATTTAGAAATATTCTTTTTTGAAAATATTTTTCTTATATTTTTAAAATCGTTATCATTTGCAATAACACCGATAAAAGACATAATTTTCCCCTTATAAATTAAATCTTAAAATCAGTATTTCCCAAAAATGAAATTATATACAAATTATTCAACAGATGAATTTATTGTATTATTTGTGCAGGTGTTAGCAGAAGTTTGTAAAGTATTTTCAGAACTATCTTGAAAAGTTTTAGAAACACAAAACAAAACGACAACTGTTAAAAATGAAATTATATAAGCACAAATTTTTTCTTTATTTAAAACAAAAAGCATATATACCCTCCTTATAGTTATTTAATATATATGAGTTAAAAATTTGAATTATGTTTTTCAACTTTCTACAAGTTTCGACATATTATATAATAAATAGCTAGATGCTATAATTTATGCAGAAAGGAAGATATACAATGGAATTTGAAGAAAAGAAACCAGTTAAATGTCCAGAAATAGAAGTTGATGGAAATATCTCAGGAGGAAGACAATTTGATTTAGATATAACATTACCAACAGACGATAGAGATTTCATATATGGAACAGTAAAAAATTGTCAAAAAGATCCAGTAAAAAATGCAGCAGTTAAATTAGTAGAAATAGTATGTGAAGAAGGTAAAAAAGCTAGAAAGCCAGTAGGCCATACTTTTACAGATAAAGAAGGAGAATTTGTTTTTGGACCATTATGTCCAGATAAAAAATATGCAGTCCAAATATGGGCAAATAAAACAAAGCAAATAAAAATACATGCTAAATGTAATAGAGAAGGTTTTTGCTTAAAAGGAAATAAATATGAAAGATGCGACTGTGTAGCTAAAACTTGCAAAGAATAGAACAAAAATCTACCGACCTTAAAAGGAAGGTAGATGTTTTTTTATATTGACAACAAAAACTGTTTTTAATATAATGTTAAAAACAAAAATTAGAAAGGTAAAAAAGATTATGTTTTTAGAAAAAGATACTATTTGTATATATGGTGGATCTTTTAATCCTCCATTAAATTCACACTTTGCAATAGCACAAGAAGTATTAAATTTATATAAAAAAGTAAAAAAGGTTATATTTGTG
>CANQGV010000060.1 GCA_947623475.1 uncultured Clostridia bacterium
TTTTGGATTTTCTGGGAATTCGATTCCTCCATTTCCTTCTTCACCTTTTTCTGGATTTTTCTTTTCTCCATCTGAATTTACTTCTATTTCTACTTCTTTTTCTGTCATTTCTCCAGTTTCATCTGGCATTTTTGTTGTTACTTTATATGAATAAACCATATAGTATTCTTCATCATGTAATAAACTTACTTCTCCATTTGGTTTTATTCCATTTTCTCTTGCTTCGTCTGAATTTAAATCTGTTACCCACATTTTTGGTACTGCTGTATAATCTTGTTCATTTATATTTTTTGATGTTCCTAAGTTTACTTTTGCTGGTACTATTGTGTCTTCATCAACACATCTATATGCAGTTCCTAACAATGGGTCATCAACAGGATGTGTATTTAAGTAAATATTTCTTGTTACTTTTATGTCTTTATAATAAACTGGATATATTGGTTTAGTTGGATCAATTTTACTGTCTGGATTTGTTGGATCAACCCATTTTTCTGGATTTGATGGATCTGTTGGATCTGTTGTCCATACGTCTTTACCTGCACTATTTTGATCTTTATTCCATCCATCTTCTTTTAAATCTTCTGGTATTCTTTTATCTTCTTCTGGAATTTTTGCATCTTCACGTTTTTCTTCTCCTGTACTTCCTAAATTCACGTCTTGTTTAGCTTTTCCTTCAGTTCCATCTGGTTTTGTATATGTAATTTCTTCAGTATATTTATATGACATGAAATATTCTGCACTTTTAGTTAAATGTGCTATTCCATCTAATTTTACTGTTTCTTCATCCCTAGAATCTTGTGTGTTTTGTCCTGTTGTATCTTCAGAATCTGGCTCTGAAGAAGTTGACCAGAATTTTGGTGTTGCTGTTTTTCCTTCTATTGTAACTTCTTCTGCTGTACCTAAGTTTATTTCTGCTGGTACTATTGAGCTTTCGTCAAAGCTTCTGTAAACTTTTCCTGTTAATGGATCATCTGTTGGATGTGTATTTAAGTAAATATTTCTTGTTACCTTTATTTCTTTAGAATAAACTGGGTATATTTGTTCACTTGGGTCAAGTTCATTTTCTGGATCTGATGGATCAACCCATTTTTCTGGATTTGATGGATCTGTTGGATCTGTTGTCCATACTTCTTTTCCATTTTCAGTTTCTTTTTTCCATCCATCTTCTTCTAATTTTTCAGGTATATCATCTCCATATTCAGGCATTCTTTCATTTTCATCTTTGTCTTTATTAGAATCTTCAGTATTTATAGCTTCTTTACCTTCAATGTCAACCACTTCTATTGTTGTTTTATCTTGTAATACTTCTTTTACAAGGTTTGGCTCTATAACTTTTAATACTATTTTAACTTCTCTATAATCTATTTCTTCATCTGTTAAACCTTTTATTTCGTTTTCTTCACCGTTGCTGTTTTCTAATATATGAGTTTCAATAGTATTTTCTTTAGTTTCTTTCCATTCATATTCTTCATTTACTTTATCGTTTTCCACAAATTCTAAACCTTCTGGTATATAATTTGTTATTTTATTGGCAAATCCACTACCATCTCCTTCATTATATATTCCTATTGTAATTTCTATGTTATCACCATATCTTATTTTGTCATTTGAAACCTGTTTTGTATATATTACTTGTTCTTCTTTATTTTTTGGTGAAAGTTTTGCTTTAATTTGATCATGTTTCTTATTGTTTAATTCACTTACATATGGCTCTACATGTATTTTTGGTTGTCTTGCTCTACTTATTATAACTATAATATCTTTAGTTTCAGGTTGTATAAGTTCGTAATTTGCAATATCTTCTCCTTCTAGTTCTATTTTTTCTATTGTTACTGTCCAAGTTCCTGTTTTGCTACTTTGTGCTATTCCTGTTTTTGGAATTACTGGTCTTACGTCTTCTCCTGCAACTACATTTTTTAATTTTCCACCTTGTATTTCAACAACACTTTCTCCATTGTATCTTCTGTCTTTTCCTTTTACTCCTTCTATTGTTATTACTCTTTTGCTTATTGTTACTTTTAAAGTATTTTCTTGTGGTTGAATTAAGTTATAATTATTTGCTTCCCAACCTGTTAATTCGATATTTGGTATTGTTACATAATATTCACCTACATCTTTATTTTCAATACTTCCTGTCTTTGGTAATATAAACTCTACTTTATCTTTATCAACATCTTCAATTCCTACTAAACTTCCACCTTCTAGTTCAACTGATGTTGTTCCGTCATATTGTCTTTCTTTTGCTGTTATATTTTCTATTTGTATGTCTTTTTTTATTATATTTACTTTTATATCTTTTTCTTCTGGTTGAATTAGTTTATAATTTTTTGCTTCTTCTCCTTCTAAGGTTATTTCTGCAATTTTTACAGTATATTCCCCTATATTTTTATTTCTTATCTCACCAGTTTCTGGTAATATGAATTGAACTTTTTCTGTATCAATTTCTTCAACTCCTACTAGATTTCCACCTTCTAGCTCGACAATTGTTGTTCCGTTATATTGTCTTTCTTTTCCTTTAACTCCTTCTATTGTTATTTCTTTAGGGTTAATTGTTACTGGAATATTGCCATGTAAAGGTTGAGTTAATGAATAGTTGTGAGCTTCTTCTCCTTCTAAGGTTACTTCTGGAATTGTTATTATATTACGTTCTCCTACATCTTTTGAATCTATTGTTCCTGTTTGTGGCAATACGAATTGAACTTTTTCTTTGTCAATCTCTTCAACGCCTACTAACCTTCCTTCTTGTAATTCTACAGTTGTTGTTCCATCATATTGTCTTTCTTTTCCTGTTATATCTTCTATTGTTATTACTTTTGGAGTAATAGTAACTGAAACTTCTTCTATTGTTGGTTGAGTTAATTTATAATTTTTAGCTTTTTTACCTTCTAAAGTTATTTCTGGTACTGTTACATTATATTGACCTACATCTTTATTAGGAATTGTTCCTGTTTGTGGCAATACGAATTGAACATCATTTACATCTGATGCCTCTACTCCTTCAAGTACTCCTCCTTGTAATTCTACAGTAGTTGTAGCATTATATTGTCTTTGTTTTCCTGTTACGTCTTTTATAGTTATAGTTTTTGGATTTATAGTAAATTGTCCTGTTTTTCCTGTGTTGTATTCAACTTCATTATATTTTACTTTTAAATCATAATTATATGTTCCTGCTTCAACAGGTTTTGTTGTACTTCCATTGTAATATTCCACAATTTCTGCATCATGTGGGTTGTCATATGTAAGCTTCTGTTCTTGTGAATTATATGTTACATTATCGTTTGTAATTTGCAACCCTTCTATTAAATCACATATTGGACAACTATCCATTGTTGAGCTATATATAGGGTGATCTAAACCTGCTGTACAATTATTATAAATATTTGATACTTCGATACTTTGTGTATAAATATTACCTGCTATATCTTCTACTTGTAAATCGTATGTTCCATTTTTACTAACCTGAGCAACTGTATTTTCTGTTCCTTCTAAAACTTGCCCATTAAAAGTAACCTTTTTGACTCCTGAAAGAGCATCTGTTGAATGTATGTTAATGTCTAAAGGCTCTGTTCTAATAGTAGTAAAGTCTGCTGTAACTTGTACTACTGGGTTGGTGTGGTCGATTTTGTATGGACCTAATATTCTGTTGGCACTTTCGTTTTTAGCAACATCATAACCTTTTACATGTAAATAAGTTTCTCCTTCTCTTGTTATATTTATATTACTATTTGCTTCTTTTATTGGCTCAGTCCATCCATCTTCTGTTGTTTCTTGTGTATTTGTTACAGCATATTTATATTCTTCAAAGCCACTTCCTCCCCTATCTGTAAATTGTAAATTTACTGTTTCTTGTTGTTTCCATTCACATGTAGTAGGCGTTGCTGTAAATTCTGGTGCTATTTCATCGTTTGTTATTTCAAATATTCTACCATATCTTTCTGACTGTTGGCCTTTTTCATTTGTAACTGTTAAATACATTATATATTGACCTTCACCCTCATTTAAAAAGTTAGTTTTTTTAGGGCTTTTTGAAGTTGTTGTTTCTGTAGATATTGGAGAATTAGGATTATCTGCACGACATATTTCCCATTTATAATTAGTAATCTTTCTTCCTGCTGGGTCATAAGATGAATCTGTTACTTTTATATTTTCGTACTTAGAAACTTTATCTGTTTCTATATTAAACATAGCAACTGGTAAAGAATTTTGATCAGTTGTTACATATTTAGTAACGGGATAACTCCATGTATTTTGGTGATCCTTTACTTTTAACTGTATCATATATGTTTTTCCTTGTTCCATTTGTGTCAAATTACTTTCAGTCCATTTTGTGTCATCTGTTGCTTTATATCTCCATTTAGTTTCAGATATACCGTTATCTTCAGAAAATTTATCTAAATCATAAGATATACTTTCAGCTGTAACTTTTTTGTCTTGCACACTTAAATTCATAATAGCAGTAGGTCTTCTGTGTACTAATATATTTTCTGGTGATACAGGTTGATTTTTGTATGTGATTTTAAACTTTCCAGTTTTGTCAAAACTTCTTATTAAATCTGTTGTATAAGTTCCTGCTTTTGAATACTGACCTAAATTATTTTCATAATATTCATAGTCATGTTCAACTTTCCATTTTCCATATTTCCAATCTGGCTCTTCTGCTGTTCCAGTCGCTATACTTTCCGGAGTAACTGTCAGTGCGAGTGGTTCATTTAATAAAATCATATCATCTGGTAAATCTTGATCTAGTATCGATTTAATATATTTACCTGTTTCTTGTATAGAGTTATCAAAACCTTTTGTATTGTCTACAAATTGTCCTTGACCACAGCTATCTATTATTGTTTGCATTTTTGCTTTATTAGCATTTGTTCCCCATGGTATAAAATAAGAGTTTTCATTTATAATTCTTGTTAATAATTCTGCACTTGTACTACCTTCTTCTAACTCTTTTGATACTTCATCTGTAATGAATACAAAAAATTTATATGCATTATTTCTCCAATTAGCTAATCTTAATACTTCTGTCATGCTTGAAACAGTAGTTGTAGTTAAATTAATATTTGTAAGCTTAAAGCTACCAATACTTTGGCAATTATGATCGTAGTGGTCTGAAAAGAATCCATATCCATTTCCTATTAGATTTTCTTTTCCAGAAGGTATATTATATGTAAATTCTCCATTTACTACTCCTGTACCTGATACCTTTATTACTGAATCTGTTGCAGAAACTGTAAGCTTTCCATTTTGATTAAGGTTTATTCCTTGTACTAATGTTTTTCCAATATTTGTTCTATTATTCATATCATATGAAAATTCCCATAATGCTCCCAAGTTTCCACTACAGTTATTGTAAAAATCATGACCTGAATGGTTAAAACTTAGCATATATCCTGTTAATAAATTCGAATTCACTTGCTTTACTCTAAGTAACATTCCAGCTGCATTAAAGCTATCTCCAAAATCTATAGTATAATCAAATGTAAATTTTTGTTCTTGGTTTCCTTCTGGTATAATCCACATCGCAGTTTTACCAGGTATATCAGGATTACCTTTCATTTCTACATTTTGTCCTGTCCCACCTATAGTTATACTACCTACTGAAGAATCTTCATCTCTTTTCCAACTAAATGAACTTGATATATCTACTTGCTCTGCTTCAAGAGCATGAATTTCTGTATCGTCTGTATCAACATTAAGGTTTTTTAAAGCATCTTTAATTTTAGTCTCAAACTGTGTTACATCAGTACTAGTCCTTGCTTTTGCCAATGCTATATCTATTTTTGGCGTAGCCTGTATGCCTAATTGTACTTTTTGATCTCCTTCCATCGCAGTTTCAGCTAAAATAGATGAATTCTCCAATTTTTCAATTAGTAAAAATATTATAAAAAAAACAATTAAAATAATTTTGATTTTAGATACTATTTTTCCTTTCATTTTACCCTTCCTTTTAGTTCAATAATATTTTTATCTAAATTTCCCCTTTATTAACAAGTTTATTTTTATATAATTTTCCTATTTGTATATTAGCACCTTTATATTGCTGCTTCAAGATATTGATTTTTTCCTATTTACTCTTACAGCCTAAACAGTTCTACGGAAATACATTTGTTGAATTTTAGCTTTATTTTTTTACATTTTTTTGTCATTTTATTAACAATCTTTTAATATTTTGTAAATTTGAGCTTTATTTTTCCTTCTTTTGCTTATTTCCCTAAGTTTTTTTATACTTTAAAAACTTTTATTTTTTCATAATAAAAGAGCATGAATTTTGATCTTTTCTGTTAAGTATCAAATTCACACTCTCTATTTTTATTCTTCTTCTTTTGAAGTATTTGTTGTTCTATTTTTTATAACTATTGCTATTATTATTAAAACTGTAATTGCAATTAGAACATATATTGCATAATCTTTTAATGCTGTTGTTACTGAAATTATTGCTGTCGCTGAACTATAGTTGTTTGTATTTTTCATTTTGTTTTTTACATTTTTTACTGTGATTTCTTCTTTCTTTCCTTGTTCTACTTTTCTCTGGTCTGCGTCCTCACTAGAAATTATCATAGCTTCTGATTCTTTTTCTCCCATTGTTTCTGATGCTATTCCTTCTAAAGTTAGTTCTATAGTTTTATTCTTTCCTTGTATTATTTCTTCTTTCTTATTGTATTCTACCATATCTGTTCCTAATTCTTTCCATACGTTGTTACTGTCTTTTGACAAGCTCATTCCTTCTGGTACAGTAGCTACAATACTTTCAACTGTTCCTGTTTCATTTCCTTTATTAGAAATTTCTAAACTATATGTTACTTTTACTTTTGTTGTTTCATCTTTCTTCCTTGATATTTCTACTTTTGCTAACTTTCCATCTCCATCTACTTTTAGTTTTTCTTGTGTGTCACTTATTTTTTCCATCTGAACAATTTTTTGATTTATTGATAAATCAGAGTAACTTATTGTTATTGGTAAACTTACTTTGTTTTCGTCTTTTTCATATTCTATTTCTTCTCCTCTTATGTCTGCCTGAGTTATTATGCTTTCATTTT
>CANQGV010000061.1 GCA_947623475.1 uncultured Clostridia bacterium
GAGCAGTTCACGTTTATACATATATAGTAGGTGCAAGCCACGATTTAACAGGCATTATCGAATCAATAGGAAAAACTCTTCAAACAGGTGCAATAGGTGTACTTTTGGCAGCCGTATATTTGAAAACAAGAAATTTATGGGCTACTGCTTTAGTTCATACTTTAAATGACTTTTTCTTAATGCAAGCTATAATGTTTACAAGCGATACTACTATAGGAGATTATGTGACAGGTGGGCCAGACGGTGTAAAAACAATCATTATATATGCTGTGCAAGTTTTATTATATGTTCCAGCATTAGTTAAAGCAGTAAAAATTATAAAAGAAGTGAAAGTACCAGAATACGGAGTATTTGAAGAAGAATAATAAAGTATAATGAAAAAACTCACATCTGTAATTTGGTGATTCAGGTGTGAGTTTCAATTTATTATTGACTATGTTAGGAGAAATAGATAATTTATTAAAATAAAAATCTAATATTAAATTTGATTTCAAAACTATTTATATAAGAAGAAAATAAAGGAGAAAAAATATGAGTAAAAATTCTTTTTGGAATTCATTAGGCAATGCAATAGGAACTATTTTCTTTATAAAATATTTACTTCCAATAATTATAGTTGTAGTTATTATATTAATTGGAATAGCATTAAATCATAAAGAAAAGGTTGCTAACCATGTTGATAAAGATCATTCTATTCTATATACTGAATTCAAAAATTCTATTTATAATATTGCAAAAGAAGAGGTTAATCAAGAAGAATTAGAATTATCTATCTCAAAATCTGATATTTTTGATGTGGAACTTAAATATACTGTAAAAAATAAAGATTATTCTGCAGAACAATATGATAATTTGATTAAACAAGAAATGACAAAAGTATATAATAAAATCAAAAACAAAGAATTAGTTAATGATACTTTATTTGGTAAAGATGAGAATCTAAAAAATGTAAAAATTGGATTTACACTTAATTACAGCAATGATTATTATAGTTGGATTGGAGGAGAAGAAATAGGTTATTCTCTTTCTGATAAATGGGATAGTAGCTATAATAGGGCTATGGAAAAAATAATTGTATCACAAGAAAATTTAAATAATCTAGAAAAACAATATAATTATAGAAAGGAACAAAATGCTTAAAAAAAGTAGACTAAATAAAGTACTAAAAATAATAAAAAAGAATAGAAGTAATTATTACTCAGGAGAATTAAATAATGTTATTTTTCTTGATTTTGATGGAGTATTAAATTTAGATACTAATAATTATACAGATAATTTTGATTGTAAAGTTCAAATACAAAATCTTAATAAATTTTGTATAGAGCAAAATTTTAAAATTGTTGTAAGTAGTTCTTGGAGAAAATATTCAAACTATAAAGATATATTATACAAATCTGGACTAAACTCTAATATAAAAATATTAGGAGCAACAAAAATACTTGAAGCGGATAGAGAAACAGAAATCCTTGATTACCTTGAAAATCATACCAATATATCTAGATTTATAATTTTAGACGATGGTGATTTTAATGAATTGTCAAAATTTCAAGTAAAAACAGTTTTTTCAAAAGGTTTCGATAACTCTAAATATCAGGAAGCTTTAAATTTGATAAACTGTATAAATTTTCATTATTTAAATTAAAAAAGCTGAAACTAACTATAAAAGGAGGAGATAATATATGGAATATTCAAAAGAACTTAAAGAAAGTATGCAATGTGTTACATTAGACTATTTCATAGAAAATTTAAAAAGTCAAAATATAACAGATATAAAAGAGTTATATTTTAATGATGAATTTTCGTGTGTATCTGCTACAATAAATAATAGAAAATCTGGAATAATTTTTTATACAAGAATGTATCCTTTTGACTACAATGAATTTATTAAAGATAATTTAGACCTTATTATAAATACTGCGACTGATTTTTTTAATATAAAAGAAATGGATGTTTATGCAGTTGGCGTTGGACTAAAAAATAATCATACTTCTGAAGAAAAAAGTGGTATATTTGAAATCGGACAAAAATATAACTTGTATTTAGGTGATTTTTATTCTATTTTTGTAGCAGAGAAATCAAACTTTGGACTATCAATAAATAATCCAATTTTATTAGAAAATATTCCGGATGAATACAATTATATGCAAAAATTAGAGTCGAAATTTGGAGTAATAAATAATATTGAAAGAATAGGAAGTTTTAACAGTGAGAAAAACAATTCGCATCTAATTGATAAATTTGAAGTTGAGGTTGTAGATCGTTATGATAGTTTATTTGTATACAAGTATTATTTATATGTAGATACATATGCATTAGATAAATTTAGTGATATTTCAAAAAAAGTACCAGTTTTTTTCAACTGGAATAACCAAAAATAAAAAAGATGAATACTCTAAAAAATATTGCAATTTTAATGAGATTTTTGGACAAGAAATAAAAAGTATAAAAATATATTTATACAAGGAGGTATTAACTATGAAAAAGAGAGATAAATATTTATTAATTTCATTAATAATATTAACATGCATTGTACGCTTTTTATTAGTAGTTTATGATTTCGGACTTCCTATACCAGCTGATTTGCCAAAAGAGATTGGAATTTTAGGTAATTGTACGGTAGCAATATTTTTTTTAGGTATAATAATAGCAATAGGTTTCTTTATTACAAAAATAATCTTTAATGTTGTCAAAAAAAACAATAAGAATACTTTTAAAAATATATTTTTATATTTACTTATATCTTTTTTAATATTTTTTACAATGGATGGAATATCTAAATTTATATGGAGATTCGGATATGTAAATTATACTAGCAGAGGTATTAGTAATAGTTCTTATTTTAACTCTATTCCTAGTAACTTATGATAAGATTGAAAACCAAATAATTTTTTAATCTACTTAACAAATTCAAGTAATTA
The DNA here is from genome assembly GCA_947623475.1 of uncultured Clostridia bacterium. Taxonomy (GTDB): domain Bacteria; phylum Bacillota; class Clostridia; order TANB77; family CAG-508; genus CAG-269. The sequence continues at coordinate 2,919 of CANQGV010000061.1, forward strand.
AATTAAAAGAGTATCTATTTACATGGCTATTTTTTTGTGTTATATTAAAGGAGGTAAAAAGAATTTAATCTTGATAATAATATATTTGTAAAAGAGAGATATAACTATTTAAAAAAGGAGAATTAATTTATTATGAATAATAAAGTTTTTATAAAACTAGCTATAGCTACAATAATACTTGCAATAATAGATATTATTATATTTTCACCTGGAATTATTGCACTAACATTCTCTACAAATGCTGTTTTATTTTGTTTAGCTATTATTGCTAACATTGCTGCTTTAACAGGAGAATATGTATATATAACACGTTCAACAACAGCAAAATATGGTTATGATTTAGATAAACTAAAAGATGCGAATGATTATAAACAAGCTTTAGAATCTAAATTGATTAAAAAATCACCATTTTATGAAGAAGTAAAAGAAGCAATATCACAATTAACTTCTATGACTAGAAAAAAACAAGTCTTGACAGAAATTTTAGAACAAAATAATCAGGAGCATTTCACTGCATTAACTGACTTAGGAGAGCAATCAACCAGTTTTTTATATAATAATATAAGAAAAATATTAAACAGAATATCTATTTTTGATTCTGATATAAATAGTTCTCTTGAAAATGAGCATAAATTATACATAAAAAAACTCTTAGATAGTAATGAAAATATGTTAATAGAGTTTAATAAATTATTGACGGAAGTTTCACAAATGGATGATACTTCTTCTGATGATACTTTAAGTAAAGTTTTAAATGATATGACAAATTCACTAAAAACCTTGAGAGGCGAAAGTGATTCGTTATAAATTTATATAAGGAAGGGAATGTAGAAAATGAATTTAAACAGTTCAAAAACAAAATATTTTATTCTATTAGGTATATTCTTTGTAATACTAATTGTAGGAATTATAATAACACAAAAAGTAGGACAATCTCCTAGTGAGAAATCTCAAGCAACTTTAAAAAAATATTTGAAGTCTATAGATGTAAAAACAGAAACTCCAACTAAAACTACATTAGCATATGATCAAACATCTTTAAAAGATGAGTTGCCTGATATTTCAGAATATGAATTGTCAGTGCAAGGAACTGGTGAAATTAATGTAGAAATATTCACATCACCTGAAAAAGCAGGCGATGGAGTAGATGGATGGCTTAAAGAAGTAGCAGAAGAATTTAATTCAAGTCATTATACAATAAATGGAAAATCTGCTACTGTATCTATACGTAATATATCATCAGGAGATGCAGTAGATTATATAGTTTCAGAAAAGTATATTCCAGAATTATTTTCACCTTCTAATGAATTATGGGGAGCTATGGTACAAGCAAAATCACCTAATTTAACTAAAGTTTCAGATTCATTAGTAAAAAACACTGCAGGTTTATTAGTATCACAATCAACTTATAAAAATTTAGAGTCAAAATATGGTAAAGCAGATTTAGCTGCTGTTGTACAAGCTATTATAAATAGCGAAATAACTGTTGGATATACAAATCCATATGCAAGTTCAACAGGATTAAACTCTTTAGTATCGACACTTGCATATTTTGACTCATCAAATCCTTTAAGTAATAAGGCAAAAGAAGGGTTCCAAAAATTCCAAGAAAATATTCCATTTGTATCTTATAATACTATGCAAATGAGATCTGCTGCCGAAAGTGGTTCTTTAGATGCATTTATTATGGAATATCAAACATATATAAATGACGAAAAGTTAAAAAATAATTACACTTTTATACCTTTTGGAGTACCACATAACAATCCACTATATGCTTGTGGAAATTTAGATGCTGAGAAAAATCAACTAATAACTGCATTCAAAGACTATGCACTTAGCGAAACAGCACAAAATTCAGCAAAGAGTTATGGATTTAATAATACAGAAGTTACTTCAAAAGATTCAATAAATTTTGATGGAAACATGCTTTTACAAGCTCAACAATTATGGAAAGAAGAGAAAGATTCTGGTAAGCCAATTATAGCGACATTTGTTGCAGATGTATCAGGAAGTATGGCAGGAACAGCTTTATCTAATTTAAAAAAATCTCTTATAAATGGTGGTCAATATATAAATAATAATAATTATATTGGACTTGTAAGCTATAGTACAGATGTAACAATAAATTTACCAATTAATAAATTTGATTTAAATCAACGTGCATTGTTTAATAGTGCAGTTCAAAGTCTATCTGCAAATGGAAATACTGCTACATTTGATGCAATTTTAGTAGCAACAGATATGTTATTAAAGAAACAACAAGAAGTTCCAGATTCAAAATTAATGATGTTTGTTTTAAGTGATGGTGAAACAAATGCAGGACATGAATTAAAAGATGCTACGCAAGTTGTAAAAGATTTAGATATACCAATTTATACAATTGGATATAATGCAAATATTTCAGCTTTAGGACAAATTTCAAACATTAATGAAGCAGCTAGTATAAATGCAGATTCTGAGGATGTTATATATCAGTTAAGAAATTTATTTAATTCAAATTTATAATATGCGTATACAAAGTAATTGGTTTATAGGTAAAACCTTAATAAAAACCTAAATTTATAATAATAGGAGAGTATGATAAAGTAAATAAGAACTATCATCAATAAAAAAATGGAAAATGATTTAGAATTAAAAGTTGAAGAAAAAGTAAATAAAGAAGAATTGGAAGGAACTATTTTAGATGGAAATGAAATATCAGAAACAAAAATTGAAAATTCTTTGAATTATGATAATTTAACACAAGAAGAAAAAGATGCAATAGATACATTTTTATCAAAATTAGATGCTACAAATACAGCTCAATTATTACAATTTGGTGCTTCTGCACAAAACAATATATCAAAATTTTCTGATTCTGTTTTGACAGAAGTAAAAACAAAAGAAACTGGAGAAGTAGGGGATTTATTAGCTTCTTTAGTAACTGAAATTAAAACATTTAATAGCGATACAGCGTCACTTTCAACAGAACAAAAAGGCATTTTAGGAATGTTTAATTCAGCAAAAAAACAATTTAGTAAAATACTTGCTAAATATAATAAAGTAGAAACAAATATTGAAAAGATTGAAAAGAACTTAGAATCACAAAAATTAACAATGTTAAAAGATATAGCAACTTTTGATACTATGTATGAAAAAAATTTAGAATATTTTAAACAATTGTCTTTATATATTATAGCAGGTGAAAAGAAACTAGAGGAATTAAATAATGTTACACTTCCAGCATTACAACAAAAAGCTAAAGAAACAAATGACCAATTAGATATTCAAGCCGTAAAAGATATGTCAGATACAATAAATAGATTTGAAAAGAAACTATATGACTTAAAAACTACAAGAATTATATCTATTCAAATGGCACCACAAATTAGACTTATTCAAAACAACGATAGTGAACTTATAAACAAAATTCAAAGTTCATTAATAAATACTATTCCACTTTGGAAAAACCAAGTTGTTATAGCTTTAGGACTAGCAAATTCTAAAAAAGCTATAGAAACTCAAAAGAAGGTTTCAGAACTTACAAATGATATGCTAAAAGCAAATAGTGAAATATTAAAGCAAGGTACTCAAGAAATTGCTCAAGAATCAGAAAAAGCAATTGTTGATGTTGAAACTTTACAAAAAACAAATTCAGATTTAATTGAGACAATAGATAATTTAATACAAATTCATTCTGAAGGAAAAGCTAAAAGATTAGCAGCTGAAGGAGAATTAGTAAAAATAGAATCAGAATTAAAAAATAAACTTTTAGAAGTAAAAATAGCATCTGAGGAAGGAACAAAATAAATTAAATAATATATTTATATATATTTCCTTATAGATTATATTTATTAAACGTCTTAACTTCGTTTTAAGGCGTTTTTATTATTTATGATCTAAAAAAAGGGGGTTATATGTCTAAAATAAGAGCTTAATAGAGGCTGTAATAAAGATATAGCAAGAAGTACAGGTATTATAGATATATGTTTGAAGTCCTACTCCTATTTGCACAAAACTTTGATAAGTAGAAAGCAAAAATTATTACAAAAAAATTTACTTTTTTGTAATAATGCATTATAATATATTTAGATTTATATACATTTTAATAAAAAATAGAAAGGGGAGTAAAAG
>CANQGV010000062.1 GCA_947623475.1 uncultured Clostridia bacterium
AAATTCTCCTGTAGGTTTAAACTCCATATCTGTAATTCTTCCTGTTTTTTCATCATACTTACATTTTGTACATTCAAAAATAGCTCTTTTAAATTGTACATACTCATAATATTTAGCAACATCTTTAAAAAATTCGTTACTAGTATCTTTTAATAAATTTAAATTAAATTCAATATTACTTCTTATTGTTCCACTAAATTCAGGTCTAAATTCTACTATTTTTTTATATCTCGAACCTATATAAGTTCTTATTTTATCTATATCATTATTAAATATTTTTTCGAATTTTTCTAATTTTTTGATATCCGCAAGTATTTCTGTTTCATTTGTTCCACTTGTAGGTCCTGAAAAAATAGCTCCAATTTCTGTTACTAATTTCATTAGCTTTTCTGATCCACTATATTTATTTTCCAAATCTTTTATTTCATCAGTTACTTCTTGAAATTCATTAACAACATTTTCAATCTTATAAGAGTCCTTTGTAAAAAGTAAATTACTACTAAATGCTGTCCATTTTAATTCAATAGTACTAATATTGGTAGTATTTATTGTTATTGGCATATATCTTGAACTTCTAGAATTATGATCTTCTTCTCCTGCTTGATATGTATTTCTTTTATTATAATCTATAGCTCTACCTAAACATGAATATAATTCACTACCACGCACTCTTTCATTGTTATAAGTTCCAAATTGATTATTAAATTCTATAGTTGTTTGATCTGCTGAATCTAAATTCATACTTCTTTGAGTATCAGAAATCTTATTAAACATAATTACTAATAATGAAATTGTAAGCAGAGCCATTAACGTTCCCGCTGCTATAAGTAAAGCTTTTGAGGCGTTTTCCATTTTTTCCTCCTTTGTCTATTTCATATTCATCATTGTACTCATTGAACTTGTCATACTTGTTAATCCTATAAATACTAAAGGTACTATTAAATAACCAACAAATAATACAACCATAGGTGCAAATCCAATTGCCTTTCCTATCATACCTTTTCTTTTTATTAATCTTTCATTTGATTCCTTTCGTTTTTCTTGGTAATAATCTCTTTCTGATTCTAATTCATCAAATGCATCACGAATTGGTATTTTTTCTACCGCTGCTTGTAAACTTTCAATAATTCTTATAAATTGTAGAAAAGAAACATCTTCTTTCATTTGTTCTAATGCTTCCCATGCACCTGCTTCATAGTTGTTAACACACTTTGAAATCGGTGCTCTAAATATATTAGAATATCTTTCTAGCCATTCTAGTATTATTTCAACATTTACCCTTTCAATTCTCATTAGCATCAATATTATTGTTTGGAATTGCATTACTTCATCTTCCATTTCCAGTTGTCTCATCTTTACTTGGAACAATAATAGTCCCATAGGTCCCATATATGCAATAAGTGCAAATACTAATGATAATAAAATTTCAAACCACTTTATATATTCACTGTTTATAGCTTTTATTTTTCCTTCTAGTCTTTCAACTATTTTGTCTTCATCATAATCAGCCTGTGCCGGATAAAACTTGCTTTTTCTTACTTCTTTTTTTATTTCATCTTTCTTTACATTAAGATTTCCTTTAAATTTGTCTAATATTTTATTATCTTCTTCTGTTATTTCCATTGCCTTTTTTTCATCTTTTTCAGATAATCCACCTATTATATCATACTCCGTAGTAGGTTCTGTATAAATCCAGTCTACTGCAATTGTGTGTAAATATCCAAAAAGTATAATTGAAACTATTGCTGTAACTATTGCTAAAGCAATTCTATTTACAAATAGCCATTCTATTTTTAATGGTGATGCAGCATCTTTTAACATGTTAGTTATTTTTCTATGTTCTTTTGTTCCTTCTTTTGGTACAAATAAATTAACTATTTGTTTTACTATTGGTTTTTTATATATTTTTTCTTGCCATGGATGATCCTGTGTATTTGAACTAGGTCCTGTAGAACCATTGTCTTTTAATTTTCTTACTAATATATATGATACAAATGTTATAATTAATATTAATATTTGTACTATCATTCCTGGTTTTCCAACATACCAACTTTCAGTAAAACTAAAGTTACTTATTGACCAACTTTTTAATGGCTCTAGTCCTAATATAGGTACTATTGAAATAACTGCTAAGCTTTGAAATACATAGTTTAACTTATCTCTTTTTAATATTTCTAGTTGCATTTCTTGACCTATATTATTTATATTTTTTAAATATAAAGATGCTCCATCTACTTTTCTGTCACCAAATTCTTTCGTAAGATATGAAACTCCTGCAAATTCTTTTAAAAATGCATTTGGTGCAACATCATAATATTTTTCTAGTTCCATTTCAGGGTCATCTGCAATTAATATTTCGTGTATTCTTTCACCCTGTCTTGATATACTTTTTTCGTCATCTTGTGAAGTTTGGTATATTGCTTCTTCTACCATGTTGTATTCATGATAATTATGTCTTATTTCTGAGAAAAAATCCAATTGCTCTCTTAATATATTATTATCCATTTTATCAACAGAGCCATCTATTATAGTATCTATCATGAATAATTCAAATATCAATAATATTGACATTATTAAATAACTGTTTTTAGTTAATAAAATAGTTGCAAGAATTAATGGTATTAATACAACTAATGCTTTTGTAAGTATTTTAGCTGAATCTCTTCTTGTTGCATATTCATCATCTACATCTATTATTTCTAGTCTACGTCTTAATTTATATATATATCTTTTTATGAATGGAATTTTTACATATGTCAAATATAACTTTTGGTACATTATTTCTGTTGAAAAATTACTTGACTTTGTACCTTGTTGTAATGCTCTTATTTTCATATAGTCTGACTTTTGCATCTTTTTTCTTAATGAAAAGTAAACTAATATTATAACAACAAAAGCACCTGCTGCTCCACCCATTAAGTAAAGAATCATAGTATTACTCACTTGGCTTTATACCTCCTTCTAGACGTTTCTTGCTTTCATTTCTGCTTTTTCTTCTTCTGGTCTATATACTGCTTGACTTCCCCAATTTCTTTCAACAAATTTGTCAAATTCTTCTGCATCTGTATCTTCCATGTTTAGTCTCATTTCTTTTATGTTATAGCTTGAAATTGGATTTGTTATTACGTATTCTCCATCAATGTATTCTAATATATTTCTATATTTAAATGTTTCTCTGTTTGTTGATTTTGTAAAGAAATATGTAGCATTATCAAAAAATTTATCAAATTTTCCTTCTAATGTTTTTTCTTTTCTATGATCAAATGTATATTCATTTACATTTTCTACTGGTATACATTCTGTAATTCTTTCAATATATCTTCTTCCTTTAAAGTCTTTTACTAAGTGAATGTCAAAGTTAAGTACTTGTACAACTTGTTCTTCTGCTGTACTTTCGTTTTTGAAAACTCCTGCTCTTAACATAGAGTTTCTTAATGCTGTAACTAAGTCTGGAAATGTTTTAGCGTGGTGTGTAAATAATGTGAACTTAGATGCAACCTGTGCAGATTGAATCATCCAAGATGCTACGGGGTCTGTTGCAACCTCTCCGGATTATATTAACAGATCCGTCAGTTTTCTTTTGAACATCCAAACACTCTTGTCCAGCTATAGTTTCTGTTTCACGCATTGATAAGATATTTCTTGTTGGATAAATTTTTCTTAAGTGTAACTCGAATGCAGTTTCTGTGATACGCAAGTTCATGGTTTCATATATATTTTCTATCATTGCCATAAGCATTGTTGTTTTACCACAACCTTGCTCACCTGTTAGTGATATAATTCTTGCACCTTTTACTAAATATTTTAAAAGTGCTATTGTATCTTCTTTTCCTGGGAACAATACTATTTGTTCCAATGTAGCACGCTTAACGTCGAACTTTCTTACGAAAAATGCCCATGTTTCTGACATGCTTGGTCTAACAACAACAACACGAGATCCGTCTTTCATTTCATTGATCTTATAACCATTTGTATCAGACAATTGTCCTGGGTTATTGTATTTATAAATATTTTGACATACCCTTTTTAATTCTGCTTCTGTTCCAAATGATAAGAACTCTAAACGTATTGATTTACCTTGGAAAAATATCCAAATAGCATCACATGCTCTTGGTACTTTATGATCAGATATTTGATTTAAATAATCACCATCTGTTTGTGCTACTTGGCTTATAAAGCTTTCTGGAAGTCCTGATACACCACCAGAAACACCATCTATATTCATATCTCTTAATTCATCTATTGAACTATATCCTTTATATTTTTGGTATATTCTTTGTACTAAAACTTCTAGTTTTTCTTGGAATGTCAATACTATATTTTCTTTTTCATATATATCTTCAATTTCTTTTGATGTTATTACATATGCTGGTTTTGTTTCTCCTTCAATATATTTTAAACTAGCTAGATTATATTTTTTTATAAATTCTGTCATTGCTTCATAACCAAAACCTTTTTTGTAGACATATAGTAAAATATCAAATTTGTCTTGTGGTGTTAATAATGAAGGTACATCAAATGGAATTGCCTTTGATATATTAGTTTCTTCAACTCCATATTCTTGTGATAATAAATCAAAAATAATTTCTTTTACATATTTTTTATCATTAACATCTCCATATGTACAACCTTTTAAAGCCTTTTTTAACTCATATTTTTTATTTTTTCTTCTTATTAACTCTTCTTCTGAAAGTCCTATATCATATAAGTTTATTTTTGTTATTTCATCTAGTCTTTTCTTAACAAATTCAATCATCTTATCTATTGTATATGTTTTATCGTCTACTTCTATTTGTTTTTCTACTTCTGCTTCTTTGTTCTTTCTTATCTTACGAAAAACAACATATGCGCCTATTAGTAATACACCTATTGATAGAACTATATTTATCAACATTTTAGTCTGTTCCTCCTTTATAATTTCATTTGTAAGTCTTGCAGCCTGTATATAATATTTTCACTACACCTCTTTAATTCTGTCATAAATAAGTAATTTCTATCTTCTGTATCTTTTAATTTTCTAAATTTCAAAAATAAATCTGGCACTGCTGATTCTTCAGCTGCTTCAAAATATAAAGTGTTGTAAGGTACTGTTGAAATTTTATTTTTTTCTTTCATATATCTAGTTATATTTTTTAAAGTATATTTAGAATAACGATCATATCTTCCTATTAAAACTAAAACTTTTGGTCCTTTAAATAACTCATTTTCTTCTTGTAATTGCATAAATTCATTTATGCTTGACATTCTTTGACTTAAAGTACTCATTATTATTGTAGATTGATTCAAAATAGTGTTACTTACTTCTGGTCCCACAGCATCATCAAGATCTACAAATACTAAATCATAATAACCATTTGCAGCAGTCAAAACATCTGGAAAATAGTTTACAGCTTCTTTATAGTCTTCTAATGCTCCATCAAAGCTTTTTAGTACTTCTAATCTATCTTTAAAAATAACCCTTGTATAGTTTGTAATTAATTCTGGTCTTAATTTACTACTTTTCATCATAGGAATTAATCCTTCAAATCCATTTCCCATGTATGTGTTTGCATTAGGTCCAAATATTCCAAGGTTTTTCCTTTTTTCTAGTTCTTTTCCCCAATAGCAATTATCTATTGTTTTATCTTTATAGCTTGTAGATACTACTAGTATTTTATAATTGTGTTCAATTGCCATATATGTAGCTATTGCTATCATAGATAATGTTTTTCCTACTTGTTCTTTTCCTTTATTCCAAAAAGTTATTATTGACATAATTACTATGCTCCTTTTTCTATAGATTTGATAGCTTTACGTATGTTGCTATCACTTTCATCTTTTGCTAAATCTTCTACTAAATATGTTAGTCCTTCTTTATATGCCACACTTAAGTTTCTAAATTTTATTTTTGATAATCTTTGATTTTCTGCTATTGCACTAAAGTCTCCATTATCCATTGGAAAATAAAGTCTATATTCATTCCAAACAACTTTATATGCTGCTGATAAATAATTCAAATAATCATCATCTTCTTTTAGTATTTCTTGTGAAAATATAACTTTTGTTAAACTTATTGATTCAGTTAGTTCAACTAATGTTTCTAATCCCTTTTTTAAAGAATATACATCAAATGAAGTTACAAAATAATTTTTTTCAGCTTCTTGTAATCTGAATCCTTTAAATGCATTTATATTGTCCACATCAATTAATGCATAATCATATTCTAATTCTTTTGTTTCTGGAATTCCTAAATATCTTTTTATATCTTCAATACTATTAAATCCTACTGCAACATCCATCTCTTCATATTCAGTTACATATGTCGTTGTAGGATTTATTACAGGGACTATATATTTAGCTTTCTGCGTTATTGTTGAATCTGCTATTAAGACTTTTTTCCCTAAAGCATTTAAGATTTTACCAACATATGTAATCATATCTGTTTTATCATATGCCCCTATAAACCCAATTTTTTTCATTATTTATTCTCTCCTTTATCTTATGCTTTTTTTATTCAGCTCCTGATATTCCCTCTAAATATGCTTGTCTTGCTTCTTGTGATGATGTTATACTTTCTTGGACTTTTGATGATACACCATCTGCTGCAGTTTCATCATTACTTATTGATTCGTCAATAACTCCTCTCAAAGCTGATAGATCTTTATTTAAATTATTTACATCGTCTGTAGTACGTGCGAGTCCTCTTGAAATTTTTATTTGATCTAATATATTTGGATTTCTTGCTAATAAAGCTATAACCTGTGCATTTGGACTATATGTAGGTGTTGCAGCAGTTTGTAAACCAGCTTCTGAATATATAGTTGCATACAACTTAGATCCTGCTATTAAATAAGAATCAATTAAAGCATTTCCCATATACAAAGTTTCCATCTCTGACAAAGACATACGTATTGTATCAGCTATAGGTGTTCCTCCTGCATCTGGAATTGTTACTGACTTTTTAGAAACAACTATATAATCTTGTCCATTTGGTAAAGCAAGTCTTATATCAACATAATCTCCTGTTT
>CANQGV010000063.1 GCA_947623475.1 uncultured Clostridia bacterium
TCATTTCTTTTAAAGTTTCCTTTTGTGTTGTTGCTCTTACAACAACTACTACTAAAGCTATTATAACAAGTATTATCAATACTAAAACAACTAGTGGTATACCTTTCTTTTTATTCTCTTCCATTTATCCTTCTCCTTTGTTCATATCTTTATATTAAAATTATACATTTACTACTTTTAAAAGTCAAGATTATTTTTTTATTTTTAAAATTTTCCAAATAAGAATTTTAACCTTGTTCCTATAACAATAAAAAAAGTGCCTTATGTAGGCACCGTTCGTTTTGCACATATATATACTAATTATTAACTTTCTAAAATTTTTGCATAAAATAAAATTTCTTCAAACATGAATTTTGGAAAATTAAATCTGTTTTCTTGCATATAGTAAACTCTATCAATAAAATCTGTATCAAATTGTTTACTTCTTGCCCACCAATCACAGACCATTTCCATAACATCTAATCTAGTCATGTCTAATACATTTCCATGATTTTCTGGATGATGTTCACTACCTTGCTCTGCATATTGATGAACTTGTATGCTTTCCACTCTTTGAGGATCTACTTGACCTTTTGGATATTTCATTTCATACTTAAAATCTATTATTCTAGATAAAGCATATAATTGTTTTGGATCTTCAAGTTTTCCATTATCATGTACTTCTCCTCTATAACGTAATCGTCTAGCATGATTCTTTGCATTAATAGAATCTAAATATTTGGCAAGTTTTTCTGTTCCCATTTTTACAAATTGTTTGTGCACAATAGTATCACAAAAAACTTTTTCAAATGGTGTCATATAAAATTCATTGCCACGTATAAATTTCCATCTTGACTTTCTTTCACCTCGTGTAAAGTCACCTGTTGTAGCAAAACCTTTTCCATTAAGATAATTTGCTCTTATCGAAAATAATAATAAAGGCTCTTTAGAAAAATCTTTTATTCCTACTTCTACAACTATTTCTGCTGGAATAACTTCACTAGGATTAAGATTATTTGTGATTAAAATTTGGTCTCCTTCTTCTGGTAAATATTTATCAAAAGAATATCCTGAATTTTCTTCATCAGTAATCTTTTCTCCTGTTAGATATCTTATTGCTTGTTGTGTTGTAGCAATTTTTAATTTTTCTCCTTTTATTCTTTTCCGACTCTCGAGAATATAAAATGTTTCTCTTTTTTTCTTAACAATGTCTACTAAAACAAAATTCCTTACAGTTTCATTAATTGTTTGGAATTTTTCTAACTTAGCACTCCATTCCTCAGGCAAATTAATATTCATGCCTTTTGTAATTTTCTTTAATTTTAATAGTCTTTTCATTTTGTCACCATAAATATGTATATATGTGCAAAACATAATTCTTTGCAATTTACTTTATGTAAATTATGCTAAAATTTTATCACTTTTGCTATTTTTTGTCAATTTATCCTTAGTTTTACTTAATTACAAAAGAAGAATAAGTATAAAACTTATTCTTCTTCAACATCAAATTGACTATTATATAAATCTGAATAAAATCCTTTTTTAGCTAAAAGTTTTTCATGTGTACCTTGTTCTACAATGTCTCCATGATTCATAACTAATATCAAATCAGCATTTTTTATTGTAGATAATCTATGTGCAATTATAAAACTTGTTCTTCCTTTCATTAAATTATCCATTGCTGCTTGTATTTGAATTTCTGTTTTTGTATCTATAGAACTAGTTGCCTCATCTAATATTAAAACTTTAGGATTTGCAAGAATAACTCTTGCTATTGTTAATAATTGTTTTTGTCCTGCTGATACATTGCTTGACTCTTCATTTAATTCTGAATCATAACCATGTGGTAATGTCTTTATAAAATGATGTACATGTGCTGCTTTAGCTGCTTTTATAACTTCATTATCTGAAGCTTCTTCATTACCATATTTAATATTTTCTTTTACTGTTCCAGCAAATAACCATGTGTCTTGTAAAACCATTCCAAACATTCTTCTTAATTCTCCACGTTCAAAATCTTTTACATTATGACCATCTACTAAAATTTCTCCTGAATTAACATCATAAAAACGCATTAACAATTTTACCATTGTAGTTTTACCGGCACCTGTTGGTCCTACTATTGCTATTTTTTGTCCTTCTTTTACTTTTGCATTAAAATTATTTATTATAGTTTTGTCTTTATTATATCCAAATTCAACATTTTTAAATGTTACATTTCCATTTAATTTCTTCGTATCTATTTGGCCTTTAGCTGTAACAACTTCCTCTTCTTCTTCTAAAAATTTGAATATTCTTTCTGCAGCTGCTACCATAGATTGCAACATTCCTGATATTTGTGCTACTTGACCTATTGGTTGAACAAATTGCCTATTATATTGTATAAAACTTTGTATATTTCCTACAGTAATTGTTCCTTGTATTGCAAAATATCCTCCAACTACTGCAACAGCTACATATGCAATATTACCTAAGAAATTCATTAAAGGATGCATCAATCCTGATAAAAATTGTGATTTCCATCCTGAGCTATATAATTGCTCATTTGCTTCTTTAAAATATTTTTGTGCTTTTTCTTCTCCATTAAAAACTTTAACTATATTTAAACCACCATAAATTTCTTCCACCTGTCCATTTACATGACCTAAATAATTTTGTTGTTTTCTAAAATATTTTTGTGATTTGCTAACTATTATTTTTATTATACCAATTGATACTGGTAAAATTATAATTGATATTAATGTCATTTGCCAACTTATTGATAACATCATTATCAATATACCAACTATTGTACAGATTGTTGTGATAATTTGAGTAATACTTTGGTTTAAATTCATACCTAATGTATCAATATCATTCGTAATAATTGATAAAACCTCACCATGTGTTTTTTTATCAAAATATTTCATTGGTAATTTATTTATTTTTAAAGCTAAATCATTTCTAAGTTTATATGTTAGTTTTTGAGCTACCTCTGTCATAGTAAATCCTTGTATAAAAGAGAAAATACTACTAACTATGTATAACCCTAAAAGTGTCAACAATATTCGACCTATCTTTCCAAAATCAATTCCTGATCCACCAGATATTTTATTAACTAGACCATTAAATACTTCTGTTGTTGCATTTCCTAATATTTTAGGACCTACAATTGTAAAAATTGTGCTTCCTATTGCAAAAATAAATACTACAATTAACGCTACTTTATATTGCAACATATAATTTTTTATTAGTTTTGCTACTGTTCCTTTTACATCTTTAGCTTTTTGAACATTTTGTTGTCCTCGCATTGGTCCTGGCATGTATTTTCCTCCTTTCTACTTTAATTCCTCTTCTGATAACTGAGATAATGCTATTTGTTTATATGTCTCATTATTTTTCATTAGTTCTTCATGAGTTCCCTGTCCTACTATTTTTCCATCTTCTAAGACTATTATTTGTTCTGCATTAAGTATAGTACTAATTCTTTGAGCTACTATAATTACAGTTTTATTTTCTGTCTTTTCTTTTAAAGCTGTACGTAAAGCTGCATCTGTTTTAAAGTCTAATGCTGAAAAGCTATCATCAAAGACAAATATTTCTGGATCTTTTGCAATTGCTCTTGCTATTGAAAGTCTTTGTCTTTGTCCTCCTGATACATTACTTCCACCTTGTGATATTTCTGATTTATATTTCTTTTCTTTAGTTTCTATAAATTCTGTTGCTTGAGCTATTTGAGCAGCTTCAATCATTTTTTGATCTGACATTTTTGGATTAGAATATTTTATATTTGATTCTATTGTTCCAGAAAATAATATTCCTTTTTGAGGTACAAAACCTATAATGTCTCTTAAATCTTTTTGTGCTACATCTTTTATATTTACTCCATCTATTCTTAATTCTCCACCTGTAACATCATAAAATCTTGGTATTAAATTAACAACTGTTGATTTACCACTTCCTGTACTACCTATAATTGCTGTAGTCTCTCCTGGTTTTGCTGTAAAGTTAATATCTGACAATATTTCTGTATCTGCATCTGGATATCTAAATGATACATTTTTAAATTCTACTAATCCCTTTTTCTTAGGATCAAATTTCTTTGTTTCTTTTTTATCTTTTATTGATATTTCTGTTTCTAATACTTCATTTATACGCTTAGCAGATATTGAAGCCCTTGGTAACATTATTGATATTGAAGATATTACTAGGAATGAGATTAGTACATGCATCATGTATTGTATAAATGCCATCATATCTCCTACTTGTAATATTCCTTCATCTACTGCATGACCTCCTGCCCATATAATAAGTATCATTGTTGAATTCATTATAAACATTAGCAAAGGCATCATCATTGACATTGCTCTATTAACAAATATATTTGTTTTCATTAAATCTATATTTGCTATGTCAAAACGATTTTCTTCATGTTTTTCTTTGTTAAATGCTCTTATTACTGGTAATCCTGTTAGTATTTCTCTAGATACTAAATTCAATCTATCTATTAAGCTTTGTAATTTTTTGAATTTTGGCATTGCAATCATAAATAATGTTCCTACAATAAATGTTATTGCTAAAATAGCTACTCCTGCTATCCATGACATTGTATTTTGACTGTGTGTTAAAACTTTTACAAATCCAAAAGTTCCCATTATTGGTGCATATATAACTGTTCTAAATAACATTGTTATCATCATTTGAATTTGTTGAATATCGTTTGTATTTCTTGTTATTAATGATGCTGTTGAAAACTCAACTAACTCTTTTCTAGAAAATTGAAGTACTTTTGCAAAAACTTTTTCTCTTAAAGTTTGACCTAATTTAGCTGCTACTTTTGAAGAATATAACATAATCAAAATTGCTGCTGTTACACTAACACATGCGACTAATAACATTAAAAGTCCTTCTTTTAAAATATAATCATTTTGTATTTTATCTGTATTTACACCCATTTGTTTATATATTTCTTTTACTGTTGAAACTGCTAATTGTTCTTTTATTGAATCTTGCATTTGTGCCATTTGATCTTTATATTGATCTAACATCTTAGTTAGTTGTTCTTTTGGCATTTTCAGTATCATATCTTTTAAGCTTAAATTACTCATAGCTGCTTTCTGTTCTTCTGGTAATGTTTGTAAAATTTGCTCTTTTATTTGATTTGACATTTCTTCATTTAATATTATTGATAATTTACTTAAAGGATCTGTAATTAATTTATTTAATTCTTCTTTTTGTTCTTTTTTCATATCTTGTCTCAAAGTATATATTGTTCCTGCTTCTGGATTAGTTCCTTCTCCTAAATAATTATCAATAATTTTTCTTTGCTCTACTGATAATACTGTTCCATTTATCATATAATTATCTGTTATTTCATTATCTTCTTCAGTAAATAGTAATAATAAATCCATATACTCTTTTGTTATTATTTTAGGTACAGAATTTTCAATTCCTCCAGCTTGAATACCTGTATTTACTATCCTTGATGTAAAGTCTGGAAGTGTTAAATCCGACCATGCTTGTAAAACCAATAATAACACAACTATTATTACATATAATAATGATTCTTTTAAATTTCTTAGTATCTTAAACATTTTTCCTCCTCATTAAAATATATTAAAGAAAGTCATATCATATTATATATTGATATGACTTTCTTTGTCAATTGTTTTATGTTTACTTTTACTACATTTTTCTAAATACACCTGCTACTTTTCCTAATATACTACATGTAGGTACTATTATTGGATCCATTGTACTATTTTCTGGTTGAAGTCTTATATGATCTTTTTCTTTATAAAATGTTTTTACTGTTGCTTCATCACCTATTAATGCTACTACAATTTCTCCATTGTTCGCAGTATTTTGTTTCTTTACTAATATATAGTCTCCATCTAAAATACCAGCTTCTATCATACTTTCTCCTCTTACTGTTAACATAAAGCTTTCAGAGTTTCCTACAAAATCAATTGGAATTGGGAAAGTATCTGTTATATTTTCTACTGCTAATATAGGCTCTCCTGCAGTTATTTTCCCTACTATAGGAACTTCTACTAATTCTTTTTGTGTATAAAAATCTTTACTTGATTTTATTTTTGTTTCTCCTGAACCACCTTTTAATAATTTTAATGTTCTTCCTTTTTTATTTTCTTTCTTTATATATCCTTTTTCTTCTAATTTTGCTAGATATCCATGAACAGTTGCAGTTGAACTTAAACCTACTGCTTTTCCTATTTCTCTTACTGATGGTGGATATCCATCTGTCATTATTTGTTTTTCAATAAATTTTAAAATAGCTTTTTCTCTTTTATTTAGTTCACCCTTTTTTCTAGCCATTTAACTCACTCCATTCTCATTTTTTCACATTCTATCATACAAACAAAAAAATGTCAAACAAATATTTGACATTTTTTATATTGTTTATAAATTAGTATTTGTATCTCCACTATCGAATGGAATAAATTTTTTAACGATACTATCTTGTGCTACACCTTCTACTCTATATGTATTAAATGATGTATTTATTTTGTTTTCTATTAATTGTTCTACTTCATCTTGTGTAGCATGTTCTGCTAAAACTAATTCACTTACTAGAATTTGTTTTGCATTATTTAGCATTTTCTTTTCTCCTGTTGAAAGACCTTTTTCTTTTTGTTTAAAGCTTAAATTTCTTACAACATCTGCAATTTCGTATATATCTCCACTTTTCATTTTTTCCATATTGTCTCTGTATCTTTTATTCCAATTTTTATCCATTGCTGTTTCATCTTTCTCTAGTACACTAAATACTTTTTCTGCTGAACTTTTATCTATAATATTGCGAACGCCTACTTCTTCTGCTTTTGCTGTTGGTATCATAACTTTAACTTCTCCAGGCATTTTCAATATATAATATGATTGTTTTTCCCCTAATATATCTTTTTCTTCTATTGAATCAATTGTTCCTGCTCCATGCATTGGATATACAATTTTATCGCCTACATTAAACATG
>CANQGV010000064.1 GCA_947623475.1 uncultured Clostridia bacterium
TATCATATCTTTGTTTATCTTTCATCATTTTATATTTAAAATAAACTGCTAATGCTGAAATAACTATACATATAATACCTGTCCATATTGATTGTCTGCAAACCATTGTTAAAATTAGCGCTCCACCAATAATCAATGGAATTACACTTATTTCAAATTGCCATACCATTTCAAAAAACAAGTTTGATACCTCTTGAATTAAAGTATGAATATAGCCTGTATGTGTGTTTGTTATCTTCTCCATTGTCATAGACTGTATTTTATTAAAATAATATTTTTCAATAGCTGTTTTAAATTTTACTTCATTAACATTATCAATATATGATGCAATCTTTCCTGCAATTAGCATTACAATGTCCAGAATAAAAATTGCTATTATCAGATATAAAATTTTATCTAAAGTTAATGGACTTGTTCCAAAATATGATAGTGCAAAAGACTCTCCATAATCAGCTAAAGAATATATTGTATTGATAATAATAGACCATATAAAAAGTCTTTTTGCTATTACTTTTAATAATTCTCTCATTATTTTTCTCTTTTCTTCTATTTCTGTTCTTGTTCAATTTCTTACACTTCTCCATTTATATTATACATTAAATATTTTACAGATAAGTTAATATTTCATTACATTTTTGTTACTTCTAATACTTTTAGTTTCTAAACTTTTCATCTTAATTTTCTCTTATTTTATCATATAGAAAAAAAAAGTAAAGTTAAATAATAAATATTGTCTAACTTTACTTTTTGATATTACTTAATTATATCTATTACTTCTGTTAAAGTTGTAACTGTGAAATCTTGATTAAAATTTTTTTCTTTATTATCTCTATTTATTAGTATTGATTGAATACCAACAGACTTTGCACCTTTTATGTCTTTTTCTTCATCTCCTATATAAAAAATTTCTTCTGGTTTACAATTAAATTTTTCTAACATTATTTCAAAACCTCTTTTATTAGGTTTTCTATATCCAACATTTTCGGAAGTTAGTTTTAAATCTATATATTTCTCAAATTCTTTAATATCATTTAAAGAAAATTCATCATCCATACCATAAGCTACATCAGTATAAACAGCACATAATATATTGTTTTCATAACAATAATCTAGTAATTCTTTAGCATCTTCATATAAATTAGCTGATCTTTGAAAATAAAGATAAAAAGCTTTCTTAGCTTGATATATTTTATTTTTTGATTCATTCCATTTCTCAAAAATCTCTCCAAATATAATATCTGACGTAACTTCTTTTTCTCTAGGATTAACTCTTGTATTATATTTTTGTAAAACCTCTTTAGCACTATTAAATCTTTTTTCTGTAAATTCTAAATTATTTTTTTCACACATAAATTTAATTGCATCATAATAAGAATTACTCCAATTTAAAGGTTTGTTATAATTCACTAAAGTACCACCTATATCAAAACCAATAGCTTTTATATTCAATCTAAATCCCCTCTTATCTTCTAATAAATTAGAGCTATGTTTCCATAGCTCATCTAAATTTTAGGTTATCTGGCAGGTGTGCCAAATCCTGCATCTCTTTTGACCTATTAGGTGTGTGGATGGCACTATTGTCCACCTCAAATAACCTATTTATATTGTACTTTTATTATACAACTTTTATTCATTTTTGTCTAGTATTTTTTATTTCTGTTTTTCCAAATAATTTTCCCTCTATTTTTTATGGTCTGACTCCATGTCCTTTTATTTAGCTTCATTAATGTTATAATTGAATTTTTATTATGCTCTTCATCTTGTCCTAATGCTAATTTTATAATAACTCTACCATTTTTACCTATAGTATCAATCTTTTTTAAATATATCATTGTATCTTGATGTTTATTATCTTCAATTATATAATCAGGATTTTCTATTATACTTTTTATATATGGTCGTAATTGTTTATATTCTTCCTCATGAAATAACAATATATGTTCATATAATCTTTCATCTGTTAGAATTACCTCTTCTGTTATTAACTTCTTTTCATACTCTCCTAACTTCTTTTTATCTAACTTTGTTATATATTGCAACTTATTACCTTCTTTTATTGTATTATTAAAAATAGATAGTTTTCAAAACTATTGTTCGCATTATAATAAAATTCAATTCATTTGTCAATAGTTTTGAATTAAATTTTTTTACAAAAAAAGAAGTGTCATCCATTTTATTTTGGATACACTTCTTTGATATTATTTATTTCTACCACAGCAATTTTTATATTTCTTACCACTTCCACAAGGACAAGGATCATTTCTACCAATTTTTGGTCCTTCATTTATAACTGTTCTTGTTTCGTCTGTTTTTATCTTTCCACCTTTGTCTACACTATTGATTGCCTCTAATGCTGCACCTGTTATTTTAGCTGTTTCTTGTCTTTTTGCATCTTCTTGTTTTCTCATATTCATCAATATTTTAACTACATCTGTCTTAATGTTCATTACCATTTCATCAAACATGTCCATTCCTTCAAGTCTATATTTAACAACTGGATCTTGTTGTCCATAAGCACGAAGTCCAATACCATCTTTTAATTCATCCATTGCATCAATATGGTTCATCCATTTTTCATCAACTACTTTTAACATTACAACTCTTTCAAGCTCTTCAAGTTGTTCTTTTTCAAATTCTTTACCTTTTTCTTCATACTTTTCTTTAGCTTGTTTTTGTAAATGTTTAATTACTTTTTCTGGACTTTTTTTGTTCTTCTTTAAGTAATCTAATATGTCTATTCCAAATGTATTGATTATTTCTAGATTTAATGGCTCTATGTTTAATGTACCTTCTTCATCTTGTATAAACATATTCACTGTATCTTCTGATACTGATTTTATCATTTTTAAAATATTATCATGGATATTCTCTCCATCTAATACTTCTCTTCTTTGTCCATAAATTATTTCTCTTTGTACATTCATAACATCATCATATTTTAGGACATTTTTACGAATACTAAAGTTTCTACTTTCAACTTTCTTTTGAGCATTTTCAACTGATTTTGATATTATTCTTGAATCTATTGGTAAGTCTTCACTTGCACCTAATGTATTATAAACTGTTGTGATTTTATCTCCACCAAATATTTTCATTAAGTCATCATCAAGTCCAATATAAAATTTAGATTCACCTATATCTCCTTGACGTCCACTACGTCCTCTTAATTGGTTATCAATTCTTCTTGATTCATGTCTTTCTGTTCCTATTATTTTTAACCCACCAGCATCTATAACTTTTTGCTTTTCATCTTTGATTTCTTCATCATATTTATTAACTAATTCTTTAAATTGTTCTCTTGCTTTTAAAATTTCTTTATCATCTGTTTCATAATATGTGTCAGCTTCTTCTATTAATTCTGGAGATACTCTTTTTCTTCTCATTTCTTGTCTTGCTAAAAATTCACTATTTCCTCCAAGCATAATATCAGTACCACGACCTGCCATGTTTGTTGCTATTGTTACTGATCCATATTTACCAGCTTGTGCTATAATTTCTGCTTCTTTTTCATGATATTTAGCATTTAAAACTTGATGTGGTATTCCTGCTTTTTTCAATAAAGCACTTAACTTTTCA
Organism: uncultured Clostridia bacterium; assembly: GCA_947623475.1. Classification (GTDB taxonomy): domain Bacteria; phylum Bacillota; class Clostridia; order TANB77; family CAG-508; genus CAG-269. The sequence goes on from CANQGV010000064.1 coordinate 3,577, forward strand.
GATTTTTGAATAGATACAGTACCAACTAGAACTGGTTGTCCTTTTTCATGACTTTCTTTTATGTTTTTAACTATTGCATTAAATTTAGCGTTTTCATTTTTATATATAACATCATTTTGGTCATCACGTATCATTGGTTTATTTGTTGGAATATCAACAACGTCTAAGTTGTAAATCTCCTCAAATTCACCTTTTTCAGTCATAGCTGTACCAGTCATTCCTGATAACTTATCATACATTCTAAAATAGTTTTGGAATGTAATAGTTGCAAGTGTTTTTGATTCATCAGCAATTTTTACACCTTCTTTTGCTTCAATAGCTTGGTGTAAACCGTTGTTATATCTTCTACCATACATAATACGTCCTGTAAATTCATCAACTATTAAAACTTCTCCATCTTTAACTATATAATCTATTTCATTTTTCATAACTCCATGTGCTCTTAAAGCTTGATTAACATGGTGTACTAATGTTGAGTTTTCTAAATCATTAAAGTTATCTAATTTAAAATATTCTTCTGCTTTCTTTATACCTTTTTGTGTAAGTGATGCAGATTTTGCTTTTAAGTCTACTATATAATCATATTTTTCATTATCTTCTGCTTGGTCAAAATCTTTAACATCTTCTTCTACTATTACTTTTGCTTCTAATTTTTTAACAAAATTGTCTGCCTTTTTATATAAATCAGATGATTGATTAGATCTACCAGAAATTATAAGTGGTGTTCTCGCTTCATCTATTAAAATACTGTCGATTTCGTCAACTATTGCATAGTGTAGACCTCTTTGAACTAATTGGTTTTTATATATTACCATGTTATCTCTTAGATAATCAAAACCAAACTCATTGTTTGTACCATAAGTAACATCAGCATTATATGCTTCTTGTTTTTCTTCTGGATTCATTTGAGCTATAACTAGTCCTACAGAAAGACCTAAAAATTTATATAATTTACCCATCCACTCACTATCTCTTTTTGCTAGATAGTCGTTAACTGTAATTACATGAACACCTTTTCCTTCTAGTGCATTTAAGTATACTGGTAATGTAGCAACTAATGTTTTACCTTCTCCTGTTTTCATTTCTGCTATTCTACCTTGATGTAAAATAATACCACCTATCAATTGAACATCAAAGTGTCTCATTCCTAAAACTCTTTTTGCAGCTTCTCTAACTACTGCAAAAGCTTCTGGTAATAAATCATCTAATGTTTCATTTTTTGATAGACGTTTTTTAAATTCATCTGTTTTACCTTTTAATTGTTTATCAGTTAATTTTGACATCTCTTCTTCTAAACCATTTATTTTATCAACAATTGGTTTTACTTTCTTTACTTCTTTTTCACTATAAGATTTAAATAATTTCATTTTTGAATACAATCCTCCCGATTTTTCATTTTTTTACTTAGTTACTATATCATGAAAAAAGATTTTAATCAAGGAGTTTTATACATAAATCGTAATTTTCTTCATATATTTTATTATATTATCAAAATTTTTATAAAAGGAGCTTATTTATGTTTATATATAACTTCAAAATAAATGGTACAAAACTTTTTAAAGTGTTCTTTACAATTATTATTATATTAGTTACCACAATTCTAGGAATTTGTGTTTATAGAATATTTACTGGTGCAAGTGAAAATTTTGTACTTGCAGATAATATTAAAGAAAATGAAGTTTCAAAAATTGATAGTAAAAATTATACAAACATTTTAAAAACTGTACATGATGACATTGATACATATGTTGGAAAAAGAATATCTTTTACTGGATATGTATACAGAGTAAGTGATTTAACTGATACTCAATTTATTTTAGCAAGAAATATGGTAATATCTTCTGATTATCAATGTTTAGTTGTTGGCTTTTTATGTGATTTTGTAAATGCAAAAGATTTTAAAGATAATTCTTGGGTAAATGTAACTGCTGAAATTCAAAAAGGAACATATCATAATTCCGATATGCCTATATTAAAAATTACTGAGATTACTGTTGTAGATAAACCAAATGATGAATTTGTTTATCCTCCTGATGAAAGTTACATTCCTACTTCCTCTGTTTTATGAAAGTAGAAAAAAGAATCAATGTTAATATCATTTAACATTGATTCTTTTTTAGATTTTAGGTTTTTTTATGTGTTTTTATTTAATCTGTCATTTACATGAATCACAATATGGGCAGGTTGTACATTTGTTATCTTTTTTATTTATAGCATTTTTTATTATAAGATAAACTATTAACAATATCGCTATTCCTATTAATATATCTGCTACACTAAATCTGCTTCCTAGTTGATAACATATTGTAGCTAATATCCATGCACTAATTGTTTGAAAACAAACTACTTTTAGTAATTTTTTTGTACTTCCTAATTCTCTTTTCATTGCTCCTATTGCTCCAAAGCATGGTGCACTAAATAAGTTAAATACCATAAATGCATAAGCTGCTGCTGGAGTAAATGAGCCGAATAAAGTACCTTGTCCAAATATTTGACTTCCTTCTTCTACATCTTCTGCTAATCCTGATATTACAGCCATAGAAGATACAACTTGCTCTTTTGCTACTAATCCCTGTATTGCAGAAACTGTTGCTCCCCAGTTATTTTCGCCAAGCATTGGATAAAATACCCATGATATTTTTTTACCTATAGAAGCTAACATACTATCTTGTATATCTACTCCATACTCAAATTTAAATGAGAAAGATAATAAAAACCATATTACTATTGAACAAATTAAAATAATAGTTCCTGCTCTTTTTATAAATGCTATTACTTTATCCCAAACATCCTTAGCCACATATTTAATACTAGGTAATTTATATTCTGGTAATTCAGCAATATAAGAATCACTTGTATTTTTAAAGACTAACTTTGATAATATTAAAGCTGAAAAAATTATTACTGCAATTGCAAAAAAGTATAAAGATGCTGATACTATACCAGAGTTTTCTCCAAAAAAGTATCCGGAAAATAATGCTATAATAGGCAATTTTGCACTACAAGGAATAAAAGGTGTAAGCATTGTTGTAAGTTCTCTTTCATCTGAATTTTCGATTATTCTAGTTCCCATTATTCCAGGAACTGAACATCCAGAACCTACTATAAAAGGTATTAAACTCTTTCCACTTAATCCAATTTTTCTAAATATTCTATCTAAGAGTAGTGCTATTCTTGACATATATCCTGTTGTTTCTAGTAATGATATGCATAAAAACAATATAATTAACTGAGGTACAAACCCTAAAACAGCTCCTACACCTGCAATTACGCCATCTACAATTAGACTATTTAATATTTCTGATGTTCCTAATGATTCAAGTGTTAATGCTATTTTATCACTTACCCATGTTGTTAA
>CANQGV010000065.1 GCA_947623475.1 uncultured Clostridia bacterium
ATTTGGAACAATGTCTGCAAGAATGGTAATTCGTGATGTTGCTAGAGTTTTGGATATGCCATATTCTCAAGCAGATTCTTTATCAAAAATGATACCTAACGAATTACATATTACAATAAAAAAAGCAATGGAGCAAAATATAGAACTTAGAGAACTTTATGAAAAAGATTCAGAAGTTAAAAATTTATTAACAATAGCAATGGGACTTGAAGGAATGCCAAGACAAGCTTCAACACATGCTTGTGGAATAGTTATAACAAAAGAGCCAGTAGACACTTATGTTCCTTTATATGTAAGAGATGATCAAATATCTACACAATATGTAATGACAACATTAGAAGAATTAGGCCTATTAAAAATGGACTTTTTAGGACTTAGAACTTTAACAGTAATTCAAGATACAATAAATTTAGTTAAGCAAAATTATGGAATAGATGTAGAATTTGACAAAGAAATGAATGATCCAAAAGTATATAAACTATGGCATGAAGGTAAATCTTGTGGAATTTTTCAATTTGAATCACAAGGTATGACAAACTTTATGAAAGAATTAAAACCAGACTGTTTAGAAGATTTAATAGCAGGGGTTTCATTATATAGACCAGGACCTATGGATCAAATTCCAAGGTATATAAAAGGAAAATTGAATCCAGGACATAATGAATATACACATCCATCTCTTGAGCCAATATTAAATGTAACATATGGATGTATGGTATATCAGGAACAAGTTATGCAAATAGTACGTGATTTAGCTGGATATTCATTAGGTAGAGCAGATTTAGTTAGAAGAGCCATGGGAAAAAAGAAATTAGATGTCATGGCAAAAGAAAGAGAGATATTTATACATGGACAATTAGATAAAGATGGAAATATAGAAGTACCAGGATGTATAAGAAATGGAATAGATGAAAAATCTGCAAATAAAATATTTGATGAAATGGCAGAATTTGCAAAATATGCATTCAATAAATCACATGCTGCTTGTTATGCTGTTGTAGCATATAGAACAGCATATTTGAAAGCATATTATCCAGCAGAATTTATGGCAGCAACTTTAAATAGCTTTTTAGGTAATTTAGATAAAATTCCACAATATATAAATGAATGTAAAGAATTAAATATTGAAATTTTGAGACCAGAAATAAATAATAGTGATACCAAATTTACAGTTGAATCTAACAAAATAAGATTTGGATTAGGAAGTATTAAAAATGTAGGAATTGCACCTATACAAGCAATAGTAAAAGAACGTAAAGAAAATGGAAAATATACTAGTTTTACAGATTTTTGTGAAAGAATATCAGATGAAGCAGTAAATAAAAAGTGCATAGAGAGTTTAATAAAAGCAGGAGCTTTCGACAAATTTGAACATACGAGAGCAACATTACTTGCATCTTTTGAAAATATAATGGACTCAATACAAAGTAGTAAGAAAAAAGGCTTAGAAGGTCAAGTTACATTATTTGATTTAGGTAGTGAAAAAGATCAGGAAGAAATGAATAAAGCTAAATATGTATTTGATGAAAAACCAGAAATGTCAGAAAAGGAAATACTTTCAATTGAAAAAGAAATGTTAGGAATATATATAACAGGACATCCATTAGAAAATTTAAGGGAAGAAATAGAAAAAAGAACAAATATAAATACAATGCAATTAAAAAGACTTGATGAACAAATGAATTCTCAAATAGAAAATATTGCAGAAAAACCTAAATTTGTAGATGGACAAGTAGTAAAATATGCAGGAATTATTTCAAAAATAAAGAAAAAATACACAAAGAATAATAAAATTATGGCTTTTGTTACAATAGAAGATTTATATGGAAGTGCAGAAGTAATAGTGTTTGAAAGTGTATATTTGAAATCTGGAAGAAGTCTTATGGAAGAAAATGTTGTAATGGTCGAAGGAAGACTTAGTATTCGTGAAGATGAAACTACAACAATTATAGCAAGGGAATTGAAAGATTTTAATAGTGATACTAATCAAAAAGAAGAACTAAAAGTAAAAGAACTTATATTAGATATAACAAATGCAACAGAGGAAGAAAAAGAAAAATTACGAGGAGCAATAAGATATTTTAATGGAGAAAAAAATAATGCTAGAGTATATGTAAAAATAGGTGAAGATAAAAAATCATGTGGAGCTATATATTTTACGGAACAAACTAAAGAAATATTTGAAAATATAATTGGTGTAGATAAAGTTGAAATATAACAAAAAAGATTTGTCATTTAATGACAAATCTTTTTTTCTTAAATTAAATCCATTCACCATATTTATGAATATAATATTTTTTGGCAAGAGTTGCTACAACACAATAGAATAAAGATATAGCAAACATAATCAATATTATTTCTGCACCTATAGGAACAAGACCAATGATTTTTCCAATTGGGGTAAATGGCATAAGTATAGCTATAATTATTATTAAAATAGATGAGAAGTATACAGGCTTACTAGCATTGCTTCCTTCTATAGGATTTTTTGCAGTTCTTATTATATGCATTCCAAGTAGGTTAGATATAATACTGTAAGTAAACCAAACTGTTTGGAAAGGTGCTGCTTCTCTAATTCCAAATACAAACCACATATAAGCGAAAACTATTAAGTCAAAAGCAGAACTTAAAGGTCCCATAAAGAACATAAATCTTTTTAAACTATTTACATCTAAAGATTTTGGCTTTTCTATAAATTCTTTATCAACATTATCAAAAGGTAAAGTTAATTGTCCAAAATCATATAATAAACCTTCTACTAATAACTGAATAGGTGTTTCTGGTAAGAAAGGAAATAAGACACTTGCAATCATAACTGAAAGAACTTCTCCAAAATTGAAACTTGTTGCCATCTTAATATATTTCATTAGATTAACAAAAGTTTTTCTTCCTTCATTTACACCATCTAATAATACATTTAAGTCTTTTTCTAATAAAATTATGTCTGCAGATTCTTTTGCTATATCAACTGCTGTATCAACAGAAACTCCAACATCTGAGCCAGTAAGAGAAGGACTGTCATTGATTCCATCTCCCATGTATCCAACAGTATTATTAGATTCTCTTAAAAGTCTTACAATTCTAGCTTTTTGTATTGGAGAGAGTTTGGCAAAAACATTTGTTACATTTAGATGTTTTAGTAAAGCGAGATCAGATAACTTTTCAATTTGACTTCCTGTTATAATTCTCTTAGTATTTATTCCAACTTTATTACAAATACATCTTGTTACTTCAACATTATCACCAGTTAAAACAATTACTCGTATTCCAGCTTTATTTAAACGTTCAATAGATTGTTTAGCACTTTCTTTAGGTGGATCTAAGAATCCTATAAATCCCATTAAAACCATATTCTTTTCAACAGAGACATCAAATTCTTTAACATCAAGAATATCATTTTTTTGACATACAGCAACGACTCTTAAACCTTCTTCATTTAATTTTTTACTTATTTTTTTAATACCATTTTTTATTTCTTTAGTTATAGGCTTAACTTCACCTTTGTAATCAACTAAGGTACAAATATCTAATATTTCTTCAACTGCACCTTTAGTAATCATTTGTTTTTTATTTCCATCATCTAAAATAACTGATAAACGTCTACGTGTAAAATCAAAAGGAATTTCATCAACCTTTTTATATATTGTTTTGAAAGATTTCATTCCTTGTTGAAGTCCTCTAGCTATTACTGCTTCATCCATGTTTCCTTTTAAACCTGTTTGGAAAAAAGAATTTAAGAAAGCATGTTTTAAAATACGAATATCTTCTTCACCATAAATATCTAAATATTTTTCAAGAACTATTTTATCTTCTGTTAATGTTCCTGTTTTATCTGTACATAAAATATTCATTGCTCCAAAGTTCTGTATAGAATCTAATTTTTTGACAATAGTTTTTTTCTTTGACATTCTTACAGCACCTTTAGATAAACTAGAAGATAAAATTACTGGTAATAAAAGAGGAGTAATACATATTGCGATAGCTACTGCAAAAGTAAATGCAGTTATAGGTGCATGTTTCCAAGCATTTAAAACAAAAACAATTGGAATCAATACAATCATAAAACGAATTAATAATTTACTAATATTTTCAATTCCTTCTTGGAAAGCTGTTTTTGGCTTACCAGTAATTAAAGTTTTTGCAACTTTTCCGAAATATGTGTCATCAGCTGTTTTTATAACAATACCTTTAGCACTTCCAGATTCAACATTTGTTCCCATAAAACAAATTGTATCTAAATCTGCAATAGTTGCATTTTTAATATCTTCTTGTGATAGTTCTGAATTTACTGATTTTTTAACTGTATCAGATTCTCCTGTTAATGCAGATTGACCTACATATAAATCTTTTGCTTCTATAATTCTTAAATCTGCTGGAATCATACTTCCGGCAGAAAGAACTATTACATCACCTAATACGATTTCTTTTATAGGAACTTGAGTTTCCTTACCGTTACGAATAACTGTTACATTTGTTGCAACTAGTTCTTTTAGTTTTTCTGCAGCTTTGTTGGAACGATATTCTTCAAAAAAATCTAATAAAGTACTTGCTGTAACCAATACTGCAATAACTATAATATTAGCATAACTAGGTACTTCTGCTAAATATACATCTGTATAAAATAAAATTAAAACAATACCAAGTAATATGCAATTAAAAGGTGAAAGCAGACTTTCTAAAAAATAGTTATACCATTTTTTAGGTTTTGCTTGACTAATTTGATTTTCGCCATATTTAGCTAAATTTTCTTCAGCTTTTTTGTTAGAAAGACCTTTTTCAGATACTCTAAAAGCTTTTAAAAAGTCTTCTTTTGGTAGAATACATTGTCTACCATAAAGTTTTTGTACATTTACTTCATTTTTTGTTTCTTTAGTATTTGCCATAAAAAAATCATCTCCATTTTCAAGTTAATATTATTATACCATTAATCTAAAAAAGTAAAATAATATTTTTAAAAAAACTTATTCAAATAAATTAAATTTGTTGAAAAAAATGCTAAAATATGGTATAATATAGGAAGTTTTTTTATGAGAGAAGGATGTATAATATGGAGAATCAATATAGTAAAGAGAAGTACCTTAAACTTTTAAGTGAAGAATATAGAAATATTTATGAAGTATCAGAAGAAATTATTAATTTACAAGCTATATTAAATTTACCAAAAGGAACGGAAATGTTTTTAAGTGATATACATGGAGAATATGAACCTTTTGTACATATTTTAAATAATGGTGGAGGTATTATCAGAAGTAAAATAGATGATATTTTTGGAAATACCATAACTGAAAAAGAAAGAGCAACTCTAGCTACTTTAATTTATTATCCAGAACAAAAGCTTAAATTAATAAAAAAAGAAATAATGTTAAATAATGAAGATTTAGATGAATGGTATTTAATTACTTTACATCGTTTAATTGAAGTTACCAAAAAGGTAAGTTCTAAATATACAAGATCAAAAGTTAGAAAAGCAATAAAAAAAGGTTTTGAATATGTTATAGACGAACTTTTAAATTCTCAAGCAACTAATGAAAAAGACAAAGAAAGATATTACAAAGCTATTATTAGAACAATAATTGATTTAAATCAATCAGATAGTTTTATAATTGCACTTTCTGATCTTATAAAGAGAATGGCAATAGATCATTTACATATAACAGGAGATGTTTTTGATAGAGGAAAAAGACCAGACTTAGTTATTGAAAAATTAAAAAAATTCCATAGTATTGATATGCAATGGGGAAATCATGATATTACATGGATGGGAGCTGCTTGTGGTAACAAAGCAAGTATTGCGACAGTGGTTAGAATATGTGCAAGATATGATAATTTAGAGATTCTAGAAGATGTATATGGAATAAATATTAGACCTCTTTCAAATTTTGCTATGAAAGTATATAGAGATGATGACTGTAAACGTTTTATGCCAAAAGTGTATGATGAAGTTGAGTATGCTAATGATAAAACAAATATGGCAAAAATACATAAAGCAATTACAATAATACAATTTAAATTAGAAGGTCAACTAATAAAAAAACATCCTGAATATAATATGGATGATAGACTTTTATTAGATAAAATGAATTTGAAAAAAGGTTATGTTATAGTAGATGGAAATAAATATAGATTAAATGATACTAATTTCCCAACTATAGATGTAAATGATCCATATAAATTAACAGAAGAAGAAGAAATAATAATGAAAAGATTATGTGATTCATTTAAACATAGTCAACAACTAAATGAGCATATTAAATTTCTTTATCAAAAGGGAGAATTATATACAATATTTAACTCAAATTTATTATTCCATGCATGTATTCCTTTAAATGAGGATGGAACATTTAAAGAAGTTGAATTTTTAGGACAAAGAGTAAAAGGAAAAGAATATTTAGATTTAATAAATGACACAATAAAAAAGGTATTCTTTGATGTGGAAAATAGAGAACATTTAATAGATGTAATGTGGTACTTATGGATTTCACCAGATTCACCTTTCTTTGGAAAAACAAAGATGGCAACTTTTGAAAGATATTTTATAGATGATAAACAAGCTTGGAAAGAAGAAAAAAATCCATATTATTATTTATCTGGAGAAGAAGAAGTTTGCGATAAAATATTAGAAGAATTTGGGCTTTCAGAAAAAGATGCTCATATTGTTAATGGTCATATACCAGTAAAAGCTAAAGATGGAGAAAGTCCAATTAGAGCAAATGGAAAATTATTAGTAATAGATGGTGGTTTTGCTAAAAG
>CANQGV010000066.1 GCA_947623475.1 uncultured Clostridia bacterium
TTAGAAAAGTGTGGATTAGAAACAAATGAAAGTTGTGGACTTCATATACATGTTGGAGCATCATATTTTGGAAAAAAGCCAGGAAAATTTGATAAATATTGTAGAATACTAGGTGATATATGGAAAAATACAGAAGATATAATGTATACCATAAGTAATGAAGAAGGAGAGCTTCCTAGAAGAGGTGCTAAGTATTTTGCAAAACATATAGAAAACTTAATAGAAGAAACTTTAGATACATTAAGATTAAGAAAAAAAGCAGTAAATAGAGAAGAATTAGAAAAAGAAAAAATGCCTTTCGTAAAAACAATAAAAGGTTATCAAAAAAATGGAAGACATTATTATTCTGTGAATTTTGACAATATTGGTACTAATAAACATACAATTGAGTTTAGACTATTTAACGGTACATTAAATCCAAATGCTATAGTAGAAGATATAAGACTAGTAGGAAGATTGTTGGAAGTTTCTAAAAAAATAGGAGATAAAAAAGATAAAAAACTAATGAAATTATATAAAAAACTTGAAGAAGGTACAGAAGAAGAAAAGGCAGAAGTTTTATTTGAAATGCTATTTCCAGAACAATCAGAAAAAGAAGTATACCAAAAAAGATATGAAGCAAATACTAAACTAAAAAAACAAAGAAATGAGGTAAGATAAAGACATGTACTTAAAAAGAATAGAAATGCAAGGGTTTAAATCATTTGCAGACAAAACAGTAATTGAATTAATGCCAGGTATAACAAGTGTAATTGGCCCAAACGGCTCAGGTAAAAGTAATATATCAGATGCCATACGTTGGATTCTTGGAGAACAAAGTATGAAAGCATTAAGAGGAACTAAATCATATGACTTAGTTTTTGCAGGAACACAAAATAGAAAGTCTTTGGGATATGCAGAGGCTTCTTTAGTGTTTGATAATACTGACGGAACATTGCCAATAGAATTTGAAGAAGTAACAGTAACAAGAAGAATATACAGAACAGGTGAAAGTGAAGTATTTATAAATAAAACACAATGCAGACTAAAAGATGTGCTAGAATTATTCATGGACACAGGAATAGGAAAAGATGGATATTCTATTATAGGACAAGGAAAAATAGATGAAATTTTAAGCAATAAGTCTGAAAACAGAAGACATATATTTGAAGAAGCAGCAGGAATCGTAAAATATAGAGTAAGAAAAGAAGAATCAGAAAGAAAGTTAGAGAGAACAAAATTAAATTTATTAAGAATAAATGATATATTAACAGAAATAGAAGCAAATATTGAGCCATTAAAAGCACAATCTGAAAAAGCAAAACAATATTTAGCATTAAGAGATGAATTAAAAAATATAGAAATAGGATTATTCGTACATAATATTACAAAATATAAAAAAGAATTAGAAGACATCGCAGAAAATGAAAAAGTAATGAATGAGAATTGTACAGAAGAAGAAACAAAATTAGAAAAAGCAAAACTTGAAAAAGAAGAATTAAAATCTAACATAGATGAAATTACTCAAAAAATAGAAGACATGTCTAATATTGGATTTGAAAGTCAAAAACAAATAGAACAATTAAATTCTGAAATAAGTGTATCAAAAACTAGAAAGACAAATAATAAAGAAAATAGAGAAAGATTTAAAAAAGAAATAGAAGAATTAAAAGAAAAAATAAAAGAGTTTAATGAAGAGATAGAACAAAAGAAAGAAAAGAAAGATAGATTAAAACAAAATAAAGAAAAATTTGATAAAGAATTAAAAGAAAAAGAAGAAGAGTTAGCAAAATTAACATCAAAATTATCAGCTAAAGAATTAGAGATAGAAGGACATAAACAAAAAGTAGAAAACAATACTGATAAAAAATATGAATTACAAGCAGAAATAAATACAAATGAAGTTAATTATGAGAACTATGTAAAAAGACAACAACAAATAGAAAATGAAATTCAAAGTAATATATCAGAATTAGACAGTAGTAGAATTAAAAAGTCAGATATATCTTCAGAATTCCAAAAGATTGATAATAAGCATAATAAATTAGTAAAACAAATTGAGGAAAATACTAAAGAAAAGGAAAAAGCAGATAAAAAGATTCAAGAATTTGAAAAAGTAATACAAATGAATTCAAATGACATGAGAATAAAAGAATCAAAATTAAAATTCTTAATAGAAACAGAAAGAGAAAAAGAAGGTTATATAAAAAGTGTAAAAACTTTATTAAAAGATTGTGAAAATATAAAAGAATTAGGAAAAGGAATGCATGGAGTACTAGCTAATATCATAGAAGTTTCTGGAGAATATGAAACAGCAATAGAAATGTGTTTAGGAGCAAGCTTACAAAATATAGTAACAGAAACAGAAGAAGATGCTAAAAAGTTAGTAGCACATTTAAGAAAAAACAAATTAGGAAGAGCTTCTTTTTTACCAATATCATCTGTAAAAGGAAGAAAGCTAGATAAAATAAAAGGAAATGAAAAAGGTGTAATTGGTATAGCATCTGACTTAATAAAATATAGCAAAAAATATGAGCAAATAATTTTGAATTTATTAGGAAGAACAGTAATAGTAGACAATATGGATACAGCAATAAAAGTAGCAAAGAAAAACAATTATACATTTAGAATAATAACTTTAGAAGGTGATTTAATAAATCCATCAGGAGCAATAACAGGAGGATCAATTACAAAGAAAACAGTAAATATTTTAGGTAGAGGAAGAGAAATTGAAAAATTAGAAAAAGACATAAAGAAATTAAAAAGCAAAATAGCCGAAAAAGAAGAAGAAAAAGAAGAATATAAAAAATCAGTTAAAGATATTTTAGAAAAATCACAAGAACTAGAAAAAGAATTACAAGAAATGGAAATAACATATGCTACAGAAAAACAAAAAATGGTATCTATAGAAGAACAAGTAAGTAAGTTAGAAAAAAGACTAGAAAAATTAAGAGAAGAAAAACAAAAACTAGAAAACGACAAAAAAGAAGCTAAAGAAAACAATGTAAAAATAAATGAAGAAATAGAAAAACTAACAGAAGAAAATGAAAAATTAAATAAAATAATAAAAGAATATGCAGAACTAAATAAAGACGACCAAAAATATATAGACAATTTAAATGAAGACATAACAGATTTAAAAATATCTGTATCATCTTTTGATGAAAGTGAAATGTCAATACAGGAAATGGAAGAAAGAATAAAACAGGATATAGAAAATGCAAATAAAAGTATAGAACATAAAGAAAAAGATATAAATGACTTAAAACAAACAGATATAGAAATAGAAAAGAAAATAGAAGAAATACTTGCTAAAATAGAAGAAATAAAAAAAGATGTTGAAAATAGTGGCGAAAAAGTTGAAGAATTAAAACAAGAGAGAATTGAGAAAAATGAAAAATTAAAGAAACAAGAAGAAGAAATAAACGAAAAATTTGATACTATAGAACAATTAAAAGCACAAATAGTAAAACTAGAAGTTAGAAAAGAAAAATTAGATAATAATATTGAAGATATTATTAACAAAATGTGGGAAGAATATGAGCTAACACCAAACAATGTTGGTGAATACAAAAAGCCTGAAAACATTTCAAATACTCAAAAAAGAGTAAATGAATTAAGAACAGAAATAAAAGAACTTGGAAGTATAAACATAGATTCAATAGAAGAATATAAAACATTAAAAGAAAGATATGACTTCATGTGTGAACAACGTTTAGACTTAGAAAGCAGTATGACAAAATTAAGACATATGATTACAGAAATGACAACAATTATGAAAAAGCAATTTAAAGAAAAATTTAAGTTAATCAATAAAAACTTTGTCGAGGTATTTAAGGAATTATTTGGTGGAGGAAAAGCAAGTCTAAAACTTGAAGATGAATCTAATATTCTAGAATGTGGAATTGAAATAACAGTACAACCTCCAGGAAAGAAATTACAAAACATGATGTTGTTATCAGGAGGAGAAAGAGCATTTACAGCTATAGCGTTATTATTTGCAATATTGAAAATTAACCCAGCACCATTCTGTGTTTTAGACGAAATAGAAGCAGCCTTAGATGATGTAAATGTATATCGTTTTGCAGAATATTTGAAAAACTTCTCTAAGGGAACTCAATTTTTAGTAATTACACATAGAAAAGGAACAATGGAAGCAGCAGATAGTGTTTATGGAGTTACAATGGAAGAAAATGGAATATCTAAATTATTATCAATGAAATTGAAATAAAAATAGACCAATACATAAAATCACTTTAACTTATTAAACAAATAAGTTAAAGTGATTTTTAATTTAATTCAAGTTCTTCTTCTAAGTTTTTATCATTAAAATATTCATCATATCTGTCAAAAACTCCTAAAATTTTTAGAGAATCTTTATCTAAAGTATTTAAAAAAGATTTCATTTTTTCAGGAGACATTTCTTTATATGTTTGCAAGTCTTTAGAATATAAATAATAATAATTTTTTTCTGCGAGTTTTAGCTTTAAAACAGAAATTAAATTTGAAAAATCATTATTCTGAACAGCAACATATGGTTGTATAAATTTTTCAGGTTGTTCTTGAGGTGAAAATACTTTTTTTGCAATATAAAGTAAATATCTTATATTTTCTAAATAGTCTAAGTTATTATTATAATGAGTATATTTGTTAATATTATCAAATACAAAATCTAATTTATATTTAATAATTTCATTATCTTGAACATCTTTATTATGCAAAACATGTTTTTTAAAAGTTGTAGGGTCACTAAGTTCTTTTTGTAACATATTTATTATATCATTTGTGTAAATTCCTCTATCACTTTCTTTTTGAGTATTTTTAGAAAAATAACTATAACCTAACTTCTTATCCATTTGTTCAAGTTCTTCTCTTTTAATAAAATCAATTTTCCCATAATGTTTATCAAGTCTTTCACAATAATCATCTTGTGAAGCAGAATACATAGTATTTTTTGGATCAAAGCAAAAATTATTAATTCTTTTAGAAACTTTTATATTTGACAAATCACTTATTAAGTTTGAAATATAATGTTTTCCATCTATATTTAAAATAGTATCTACATGACTAAATGGAGCACCAGGATATGCTATAACAGATTCTGCATCAAGTCCAACACGTTTATCTTTTAACATAGAAACATATAATTCTGAAATTGATTTACAAATACCAGAATAATTGGAATCTATTTTATCATTATAATGTTCTTTTTTAAAATCTAAATTACCTAATACAAAATTTGGATTTTCCTTAAGAATTTTTCCAAGCTCTATATAAATATAATATGCTTTTTCAATATCAGTTAAATCAGCAGGCATATTATCAATGATAGTATTTAATGTATTTTGATTTATTAAGTCTTTATAAAGATCATCAGGAGTATCTAATAATAAATCATCTTTTTTAAATAACTTTTTAAAAAAGTTTCTTATCCCCATATATTTACCTCCTAGTATAAGACAATTATATCATAATGTTTAGGAATAAAAAAGTACAAGCCACATATACTTTAGTAAAGTATATACAAAGGAGAGATTTTATGTGGCATACAATAAAAAAAGAAGATGTATTAGTAAAGTTAAGAACAAAAGAAAAGGTGGGGTTATCAAATACTGAAGTTAAAAGAAGAAAAGAAAAATATGGACCAAATATTATACGAGAAAAAACTGAAGAAAGTTTGTTAATTAAATTTATAAAGCAATTTAACGACTTTATGATAATTATACTTATAATTGCTGCAATAGTTTCTGCGATAATATCAACAATACAAGGACAAAATGAGTATATTGATTCAATTATAATAATTGGAATAGTTGTGCTAAATGCAATAATGGGATTGATTCAAGAAGAAAAAGCAGAAAAATCAATAGAAGCATTAAAAAAACTAACACCACAGACAGCAAAAGTAATTAGAAATGGTAAACAAGAAAAAATAGATGCTGAAGATTTAGTACCAGGAGATATTTTGATTTTAGAAACAGGAAACTATATACCAGCAGACTGTAGATTATTAGAAACGTACAATTTGAAAATCGAAGAATCTAGTTTAACAGGGGAAACAGAAAGTGTATTAAAAGAAGCAGATAATATTTGCAAAGATAATGTGCAATTAGCAGATATGACTAATTTAATATTCATGGGAACAATGGTAGTAAGTGGACATGCAAAAGCAGTAGTAACAGAAACAGGAATGAATACTAAAGTAGGAGAAATTGCAAATATGATGCTAACAAATGAAACACCAGAAACTCCAATACAAAAAAAGCTAGAACAAGTAGGAAAGATATTAGGAATAGCTTGTCTTCTTATATGTGTAATAATTTTTATAATGGGAATAATAAAAAATGTAGATCCAGTTGAAATGTTTTTAACATCTGTAGGATTAGCTGTTGCAGCAATACCAGAAGGGTTACCAACAATAGTAACAATTGTTTTATCAATAGGTGTAACAAAAATGGCAAAGAAAAACAGTATAATTAGAAAGTTACCAGCAGTTGAAACATTGGGATCAAGCAATGTAATATGTTCAGATAAAACTGGAACACTCACACAAAATAAAATGAAAATAGTAAAAATAGAAAG
>CANQGV010000067.1 GCA_947623475.1 uncultured Clostridia bacterium
GGTTTTATTTCTTCTAATTGTATTTTTTCTAGTGTCTTTTTTCTTGATGTTGCTTGTTTTGATTTTGATGCATTTGCGCTAAATCTTGCTATGAAATCTTGTAATTCTTTTATTTTTTCTTCTTTCTTTTTATTTTGTTCTCTTGCTTGTTTTAATGCTAGTTGGCTTGATTCATACCAGAAGTCATAGTTTCCAGGGTATACTTTTATTTTTCCAAAGTCTACATCTGCTATATAAGTACATACTTTGTTTAAGAAATATCTATCATGTGATACTACTATTACTGTGTTTTCAAAGTTAATTAAAAATTCTTGTAACCAGTTTATGCTTTTTAAGTCTAAGTCGTTTGTAGGCTCGTCTAATAGTAATACATCTGGGTTTCCAAATAGTGCTTGTGCTAATAATATTTTTACTTTTTCTTTTGCTTCGATTTCTTTCATTTTTTTATAATGATTTTCTGGTGATATTCCTAAGTCATTTAGTAATATTGCTGCATCTGATTCTGCATTCCATCCATCTAGTTCTGCAAAACGTTCTTCTAGTTTTGCTGCTTTCATACCATCTTCTTCTGAGAAGTCTGGTTTTGCATATATTTCATCTTTTTCTTTCATTATTTTATATAGTTCTTCGTTTCCCATTATTACTGTATCCATTACTGTGTATTCTTCATATGCAAAGTGGTCTTGTTTTAAGACTGATATTCTTTCTGTTTTGTCTAAACTTACGTCTCCTTTGCTTGGCTCTATTTCTCCTGATAACACTTTTAAGAATGTTGATTTTCCTGCTCCATTTGCTCCTATTATTCCATAGCATTCTCCTTTGCTAAATCTTATATTTACGTCTTCAAATAGAACTCTTTTTCCGAATCTTATTGTAACATTGTTTGCTGATAGCATTCGTTTTCCTCCCTTTATTTGGCTATATTTTTTATAGCTTTTGGTTATTTTTATTCCGTGCTATATTATACCTTATTTAACTTGTTTTTTCAAGTGTAGAGCCTTAGTTTTAACGTGAATTTGGCTTTATTTTTATCTTTTTTTAGTTTGACTTTATCTAGGAGAAATGATAAAATTTTTATATATTTTATGAGAGGTTGATATTATGGGTAGTAACAGAAGACAAAGACGTCGTTATTCAAATAGGTATAATGATAAGACTACTAAAATTTTAATTATTAGTGTTGCTGTTTTAGTAGTTGCACTTGTTATTTCTGTTGCTTTTAATTTTTCTAAAAATAAATCTCTTCCTGAGGTAAAAACTACTGAACTTTCTTCAACTAATGAAACTGATAATAATTCAGAAAATAATAATGTATCTGATGATGTAGATGATGAAAGTTCAGATGAAGAAAAAGAAGTTTTTGGACCTGAATATAGAGGTCCTACTAATAGCTATGATTTTATTGGTCCTAGAGATGGTAAGGTTTCTTTTACTATTACTGCTTTAGGTGATATTTTATGTCATAATGATTTATATAATGATGCTTATGATAGTAGCACAGATTCTTATAATTTTTCTTATATTTTTGATGATATTAAATATTATACTCAAACAGGAAGTTTAACAATTGGTAATTTAGATACTTGTTTTGCAGGAAGTGATAAGGGCTATAATCATTCTCCTGTTTATAATTCACCAGATGCCCTTGCTGATTCTATTAAAAGCTTAGGTGTTGATGTTCTTACTACTGCTAATAACCATTGTTTAGATACTGGTTATGAGGGATTAGAAAGAACTATTAATGTTTTGAATAGTGCAGATGTTCCTCATCTTGGTACTTATACTTCTCAAGAAGAACGTGATAAGGTTTTTATTAAATATGTTAAAGGAGTTAAAATTGCTGTTCTTGATTATACTTTTGGTGTTAATTCTGCTTCTATTCCTGAGGATAAGAAGTTTTGCGTTAACCTAATAGATAAAGATTTAATTTCTTCTGATATTGAAAAAGCAAAATCTGCTAGTGCTGATGTTATTATAGCTTGTATGCATTGGGGTGATGCTTATAGCACTTCTGTAAATGATGAGCAAAAAGATCTTTCAGATTTTCTTTTTCAAAAAGGTGTTGATGTAATTTTAGGAAATCATCCTGAATGTGTTGAGCCTTTTGAAAAACGTGTTGTTACTTTAGAAGATGGTACTCAAAAAGATTGTTTTGTTGCTTATGCTTTGGGTGATTTTATTGCTGATTCAAAAGAAGATATTACTAAAAATTCTATTATTTTAAATTTAGAAATGACTAAACATACTAATGGAACTTTGTCTATTGATGGAGCTAATTATGTTCCTATTCATATGTTTAAAGATGACTCTGTTCCTTCTAAGAAGTTTAAAATTATAAATTTAGATCGTGTTTTAAGAGCTTACCAAAGTGGTGTTGACCTTTCTTTAGGGAAAGATAATTACGAGTATTTGTCAAAACAGTTAGAAAGCATTAAAGCTGTTGTAGGAGATGGTTTTTAAAACAACAAAAAACGAAATCTTTTGATTTCGTTTTTTATCTTTCTTCTTCTACTTCTTTTTCTGTGCTTTTTTCTTGGTTTTGTAATACTTCGTTTTGATTATTCTTAATTTCTACTTTTAATTCATCTCTGATATTTGATTTTTGAGTTAGCACTTTGCCTTCTTTTAATTCTTCTTCAGAAGGTACATAGTAAATTTCTTCTTGTATTCCAAGCATACTTTTTACAACGTTTTTTATACCTCTTCCTATTCGTTTTATTTTATCTTTTACTTTTCCAAAGAATCTAACTACCGGCCTAATTTTTCGCATTATTTTTGTTTTAGTACTTATTTTTTCTTCTGGTAATTTTCCTTGTTTTATTAAGTCTAAAAAATCTTGCTTTTCTTTATATTCTTCTTCAATTTCTCTTTCATTTCTATTTTCTTCTATTTTTTGGACATTTGATGTTATACTTTTGGTTACTGGTTTTAATATTTTAGGGGCTCTTTCATTTACGTTTTTATATTTTAGTTCTGTTACTTCATTTGCTTTTAATAATTTTTCTAATTTTTGTGCTTTGAAGTTGTCTTCCATATCATTAAGTAATTCTTCTAAGTCTTTTTTATCTATTTCTTTTATAAGAGCTGGTGTTCCTTTTCTAATCCTTTTGTATATTATATCTATATACATTTCTTTCGAATCTTTTATTGCTTCTTTTTTCTCTTCTTCTGATAAAAATTTATTGTCTAAGATTTCTTGTTGCTCTTTTTTCATTTCTTTAATCATTTCTCTTGGAGTTCTTCTTACAATAAATCCTCTATCGTTTTTATATATTTTTCTTAAAATTGGATACCTTTCTAAAACTTCTGAATGTCCTTTCACCACTATTAAGTCTGTTAATATATCATCCATCATTTCGTCTTTTTCTTGACTATCAAATTGATATTTATAATAACCATTGTCAGAGTCTACTTTTAAGCTTTCTTCTTCTGTTCTTTTTTCTAAGCTATTTTTTAGCATTTCATATTTTGCTTCTGAATTTCCCCCTGTAAGTTCTACTGTTTTTCTTTGAGCCACTTCTTCTGCATCTTTTTCTGTATCAAGGTTATCGTAATTTTCATTATAAAAATTTTCTTGTAATAAATCTATTACAGCAAATTCTTTTGCAAAATCCATTGCTTCTTTAGATGAAACTTCATTTGTTGCCATTAAATATTGTCTATGATGTTGTACTTCATGAAATAAAGTACTTAATACTTCACCACAACCGTCTATTCTTTCTTCTTTATCATCACTTTTTAATGCTTCAAATAATTGATTTGTATATAATGTAACACTTTTGTTGTCTCTGTATTCTCCCATTACTCCTTTTTGACCATGTTTATTGAAAATTAGTTCTATATTAGATTCAAAGTCTTCTTTCATGTTTTCCATTTCTAGGTTAAATATTTCTTCTATTTTTTCTTGTATTTGTTTTCTTTGTTCTACATTTCCTTCTTCTAATTTGTTGTTTTCAAAATAGTCTAAAAGTTCACTAATTATTTTTACTTGTTTTTCTCTACTTTCTTGAGACATTGATGATAAGCCTTGAATTCCTTTAATGTCTTCTGCATGAATTTCTTCTTCTGTTGGGTAGTTTGCAGTTTTTATTGTAAGCCCTTCTTTTTCTAGTCTTATATATTTCCCTCTTTTCATTTACTTTAGCTTATCTCCCTTCATTTTCTTCTTCTTTTTTTCTCATTTCTTCTTTTTTCTTTGCTACAAGTTCTTTTAATATTCTTTCACTTTCGTTGTTTAGATATTCTTTCTTTAGATTTTGTACTTTTCTTATTTTTTCTGATTTTTCTTTTTGATTCATATTATATCTTCTCCTTTTTTAATCTAAAAAATCTTTCTTTTTTAACCAAAGTGTTACTATTATTGTTAGTACTATTGATATTGCTACTGTTATTATAAAGCCTAGTTTATGATATTGTAGTGGTAATGCTACATTCATTCCCCAAAAACTTGCTATCATTGTTGGTACTGCTAGTATTATTGTTATTGATGTTAAGAATTTCATTACATCATTTAGGTTGTTTGATATTATTGATGCATATGTGTCCATTGTGCTATTTAAGATGTCATTATATATTTTAGCCATTTCTATTGCTTGTCTATTTTCGATGATTGCATCTTCTAATATGTCTTCGTCTTCTTCATATAGTTTTATTATTTTTCCTCTCATTGTTTTTTCCATTACTGATTCATTTGATTTTAATGATGTTTGAAAGTATACTAAACTTTTTTCTAAGTTCATCAATTTTAATAGTTCTTCGTTTCTTGTTGTGTTTTTTAATGTGTGTTCTGCTACTTCTGATTCTTTATTTATTTGTTTTAGGTATTTTAGAAATAATGCTGAATTTGCATATAATATTTGTAATAAGAATCTACTTTTTTTGTATGTTTGTATGTTGTTTTTTACTCTTATTTTTTCAAATTCTTTTATTACTTTATTTTTTCTAAGTGATACTGTTATAAAGAAATCATCTCTTACTATTATCATTCCTAGTGGTACTGTTGTATAAATTTCTGCACCTTCTCTTTTTTCTGTTGTTGGAGTATCTACTACGAATAATATAGTTTCGTCATCTTCTTCTATGTCAATTCTTGCTTTTTCTTCATAGTCTAATGCATAACGAATAAAATCATCTTGTATTTTTAAATTTTCGCATACTAATTGTATTTCTTCTTCTGAGGGATTTACAAGGTTTATCCAACATCCTTTTTTAAATTCTTCAATTTGACCAAATTGATTTGTTTCAACGTCTGTATTATATATTTTTAGCATTTTAATCCCCCTTTTTCTTTTATTTTATTTTTTTAAATATTTCTAATGAGTCTAATTTTTCCCATGAACATTCTATTGTTTGTTCAGTGTTTATAAATTTTCTACCAAAGTGTCCTCCATTGCATGTTTCTGCATATATTGGTTTGCGTAGTTGTAGTTTTTCTATTATTCCTTTTGGTGATAAGTCGAAATTGTCATATATTGCTTTTATTATTTTTTCTTCACTTACTTTGTTTGTTCCCTTACAATCTATGAATATTGATATTGGTTGTACTACTCCTATTGCATATGATAGTTGTATTAAGCATTCTGTTGCTATTCCTGATGCTACTATGTTTTTTGCTAAGTATCTTGCCATATATGCTGCACTTCTGTCTACTTTTGTTGGATCTTTTCCTGAGAATGCTCCTCCACCATGTGGTGCATATCCTCCATATGTGTCTACTATTATTTTTCTTCCTGTTAGTCCTGCATCCCCTTCTGGTCCACCTATTACAAATTTTCCTGTTGGGTTTATTAGAATTTTAAAATCATTGTTTAGGTTGTATTTTTGTGCTACTTTTTCCATTATTTGTTCTTTTATGAATTTTTTGAATTCTGCTTCTTCATAATTCTTTTTGTGTTGAATTGACATTAACATTGTGTTTATTCTTTTTGCTTTTCCGTTTTCATATTCAAGTGTTACTTGTGATTTCATGTCTGGACCTGCCCATTGGAATTCTCCTTTTTGGCGTAGCCTTGTTGCTAGTTTTACTAAGTCATGTGCCATTGCTATTGCTAGTGGCATGTATTCTTCTGTTTCTGAGTTTGCATATCCAAACATTATTCCTTGGTCTCCTGCCCCTCCTGTATCCACACCTTGTGCTATATCTGGGGATTGTTTACTTAGTAAGTTTATTACTTTTGGTGTATATTTGTAACCTATTTTTTTTATTGTGTCTTTTGCTATTTGTTCTACGTTTATGTTTGCTTTTGTTGTAATTTCTCCTGCTAAAACTACAACTTTGTCTTTTACCATTGTTTCACATGCTACTCTCGACATTTTGTCTTCTTTTAAACATGCATCTAATATGCTGTCTGAAATAATATCACATACATGATCTGGGTGTCCTATTGATACTGCTTCTGATGTAAATAGTTTATTTT
>CANQGV010000068.1 GCA_947623475.1 uncultured Clostridia bacterium
TTAAAATGTTTTGTACTAATTGATTTAAAATTAGACAAGCTGACACATCAAGATATTGGGCAGATGGATTTTTATGTTAGATACTACGACAACGAGATAAAAGCAGAAGATGATAACCCAACAATAGGAATTATACTTTGTTCTGATAAAAAAGAAACAATAGTAAAATACTCAGTTCTTAATGATAATAAAAATCTATTTGCATCAAAATACCAATTATATTTACCAACAGAAGAAGAACTAGCTAGAGAAATAAAAAAGCAAAAGGAAGAATTTGAAGATAAGAAATAAGAAATGAACTATCGACAAAATGTCGACAGATGAAATTAAAATCAAGAGATGGAAAATATTATATTAAATACCACCGAAAAATAAAAAAGATAAAGAAAAGAACAAAAAAACACATAAAAATATGCAAAAAAGCTTGAAATTATCCATAAAAACTGATATAATAGTTAGCGTGTATTAAACACATAAGTGGAGTTTAGAGGGAGTGCCTGAAAAGGTTCTGAAAAACTGAGAAACTTATGGAAGAATAAAACAAATAAGGAGGAATTAAAAAATGGCAGTAGTTGCAATGAAACAATTATTAGAAGCAGGTGTTCATTTCGGACATCAAACAAGAAGATGGGATCCTAAAATGGCTGAATATATATTTCAAGCTAGAAATGGAATCCATATTATCGATTTACAAAAAACATCAAAAAAATTAGACGAGGCATATGCATTCGTTAAAGAACAAGTAGAAGAAGGAAAACAAGTTTTATTTGTTGGAACAAAAAAACAAGCACAAGAATGTGTTAAAGAAGCAGCACAAAAATGTGGTATGTACTATGTTGATCAAAGATGGTTAGGAGGAATGCTAACAAACTTTGATACAATACAAAAAAGAATTCAAAGATTAAAAGAACTTGAAGAAATGGAAGAAAACGGAACTTTTGATGTTTTACCTAAAAAAGAAGTAATCTTATTAAAAAAGGAAATGGCTAAATTAGAAAGAAATCTTGGTGGAATTAAAGACATGGAAAAATTACCAGGAGTAGTATTTTTAGTAGATCCTAAAAAAGAAAGAATAGCAATATTAGAAGCTAAAAAATTAAATATACCAGTAGTAGGGTTAGTTGATACAAACTGTAACCCAGAAGAATTAGATTATCCAATACCAGGAAATGATGATGCAATTCGTTCTGTAAGATTAATTACAGATATAATGTCAAATGCAGTTATTGAAGGTAAACAAGGTGAAGGTTTTGAAGCAGAAGTTGAAGAACAAGTAGTAGAAGAAACAGCAGAGCCTGAAAGTATAGAAGAAGTTGTTGAAGCAGCAGAAGAAGCTGAAAAAACAGAAACAACTGAAGAATAATAATTAGGAGGTATATAAAATGATAACAGCTAGTTTAGTTAAAGAATTAAGAGAAAAAACAGGTGCAGGTATGATGGACTGCAAAAAAGTATTAACAGAAACTGATGGAGATTTAGAAAAAGCAGCAGAATTACTAAGAGAAAGAGGTATCGCAAAAGCTGCTAAAAAATCAGGAAGAGTTGCTGCAGAAGGTTTAGTTGAAGCATATATTTCTGATGACAAAAAAACAGGAGCAATTGTAGAAGTTAATGCTGAAACAGATTTCGTTGCTAAAAATGATGAGTTTAGAACATTTGTTATGGATGTAGCAAAACAAGTAGTTGAGAAAAAACCAAAAGACTTAGAAGAATTATTAGCACAAAATTCAATTTCAGAGCCAGACAAAACTGTACAAGAAGTTTTAGTAAATAAAATAGCTACAATTGGTGAAAATATGAGCATTAGAAGATTTACAAGATTTGAATCAGATGGTTTAGTTGGAAAATATATCCATGGAGATGGAAAAATTGCTGTATTAGTAAATATGGCTAAAGGTGATGAAGAAACAGCTAAAGATATTTGTATGCAAATAGCTGCTGCAAAACCAGAATTCTTAAATGAAGAATCTGTACCAGCAGAAAGATTAGAAAAAGAAAAAGAAATCTTAAAAGCACAAACAATGAATGAAGGAAAACCAGAAGCAATTGCAGAAAAAATAGTTCAAGGAAGAATTGGAAAATTCTTTAGTGAAATTTGTTTAGTAGATCAAGAATTTGTAAAAGATCCAAGCAAAAAAGTTTCTCAATTATTAAAAGAAAAAAATGCAGAAGTTGTAGAATTTGCAAAATTTGAAAAAGGTGAAGGAATTGAGAAAAAAGAAGAAAACTTTGCAGAAGAAGTAATGAAACAAATGAATCAATAAAATTAAAAAAATAAAATTAATTTTTGTAGAGCCTATCAAAAATTAATTTTATTTTTTTTGTATTAAAAGTGGCTTTTTTATAGTATTTATGATAGAATAACCACAGTCAATAAAATGGGAAGGAGTGAGAAATTTTGTCAGAAGCAAAATATAAAAGGGTATTATTAAAATTAAGTGGAGAAGCATTGGCAGGAGAACAAAAGACAGGAGTAAATGTAGAGGTAGTAGGAAAGATATGCGATAAAATAAAAGAAGTAGTAGATTTAGGAGTAGAAGTAGCAATAGTTGTAGGAGGAGGAAACTTCTGGAGAGGAAGAGATGGACATCAAATGGAAAGAACAACAGCAGATTATATGGGAATGCTTGCAACAGCAATGAATGGATTAGCACTTCAAGATGCACTAGAAGCAAGAGGACTATATTCAAGACTACAAACTGCGATTGAAATGAGAGAAATAGCAGAGCCATTTATTCAAAGGAAAACAGAAAAACACTTAAGTAAAGGAAGAGTAGTAATATTTGCCTGTGGATCAGGACATCCATATTTTACAACAGATACAGCAGCAGTATTAAGAGCAGCAGAAATACAAGCTGATACAATATTACTTGGAAAAGCAATAGATGGAGTATATTCAGCAGATCCAAAAATAGATAGTACTGCAATAAAATATGATGAAATAACATATCAAGAAGTACTAAATAAAGATTTAAAAGTAATGGATTCAACAGCAACAGCATTATGTAAAGATAACAATATTCCATTATTAGTATTTGGAATAGCAGACCCGGACAATATAGTAAAAGCCGTTAAAGGTGAAAATATAGGAACATTAGTAAAGTAAAGGAGAGTTAAAATGGATTATACAGTAATTGAAGAAAAAATGGAGAAAGCAGTAAATATGCTTTCAGAAAAATTTGCAGAAGTAAGAGCTGGTAGAGCTAACCCAGCAGTATTAAACAAAGTAAAGGTTGATTATTATGGAACACCAACACCAATAAATCAAATGGCTGGAATATCTGTACCAGAAGCAAGACTAATAGTAATACAACCATGGGACGTTAGCCAATTAAAAGAAATTGAAAAAGCAATATTAGCATCAGATATTGGAATAAACCCAAATAATGATGGAAAGGTTATTCGTTTAACATTTCCAGAATTAAATGAGGAAAGAAGAAAAGAAATAGTAAAAGATATAAAGAAGATGGCAGAAGATGCTAAAGTAGGAGTTAGAGCAGCAAGAAGAGATGGAATTGATGAAGCTAAAGCAAAACAAAAAGAAGGAGAAATTACAGAAGACGAAGAAAAACAAGCAGAAACAGAAATTCAAAAACTAACAGATAGCAAAATTGCTGAAATAGACAAAATATTAGTAGATAAAGAAAAAGATATAATGTCTATATAAAGATATATAATATAATAGAGGTAAAAAATGGATTTTAAAACTGAACTAAAAAAATATCAAAATATAGTCGAACAAGAATTAGAAAAATATCTAAGAAAGCAAGAATGTCCAGAAAAAATATTAAATGAATCAATGGAATATAGTTTAATGGCAGGAGGAAAACGATTAAGACCAATTCTTATATTAGCAACATATTCTCTATTTAAAGATGATTATAAAATATGTATGCCATATGCAGTAGCAATTGAAATGGTACACAACTTTTCTTTAATTCATGATGATTTACCAGGAATAGACAATGATGATATAAGACATGGAAAACCTACAAATCATAAACAATTTAATGAAGCAACAGCCATTCTTGCAGGAGATGGATTGCTTAATAATGCATATATAGTAATAAGTGAAGATTTAAGAAAAGATGTTTCAAACAAAAAACTAAAAGTATTTGAAGAATTTTCAAAAGCAGTAGATAGAATGATAGCAGGAGAATATGTTGATACAGAATTCGAAGGAAAACAAATATCTAATGAATATTTGCAATATATTCATGTAAATAAAACAGGAGCATTATTAAAATTATGTGTTAGAATGGGAGCAATTTTAGCAGAAGCAAGTGAAGAAGAGTTGAAAAGGTTATCTGAATATGCAGATAAAATAGGTTTGGCTTTTCAAATAAAAGATGATATTTTATCAGAAGAAGGAACTGAAGAAGAAACAGGTAAGCCAGTAGGCAATGATAAAGAAAAAGGAAAATGTACATATGTTTCTAAATATGGATTGCAAGGGGCTAAAGAAAAGCTAAATAAAATTACACAAGAAGCAGTAAAAATAGTAGAAGAATATGGTAATAAGGGAGAATTCTTAAAAGAATTAGCTTTATACATAGAAAATAGAAAAAAATAGATAGGGGAGTTAAAACATGATAGACAAAGGTAACCTGCCTAAACATATAGCAATAATAATGGACGGAAATAGAAGATGGGCTAAAAAATTAGGCAAGCCATCAAGCTTCGGACACAAAGAGGGAGCAAAAACAGTAGAAAAAATAGTAAGATATGCAAACAAAATAGGAATAGAACATATAACAGTATATGCTTTTTCAACAGAAAACTGGAGAAGAACAGAAGATGAAGTAAAAGCATTAATGATGTTATTTCAATCATACTTAGATGATTATGCAAAAAGGGCAGACACGGAAAATATAAAAGTAAAAATAATTGGTAACAGAAAAGGTCTTTCAAAAAGAATGGTATCAAGCATTGAAAAATGTATGGAAAGAACAAAAAATAATACAGGAATAGTATTTAATATAGCTCTTAATTATGGAGGACGAGATGAATTGCTTCAAGCTATAAAAAACATAGCGACAGAAGTAGAAGATGGAAAAATAAAAATAGATGAAATAAATGATCAACTAATATCAGAGCATTTATATACAAAAGGGCAACCAGATCCAGACTTATTAATAAGAACAAGTGGAGAAATAAGATTAAGTAATTTTTTACCATGGCAATTAGTATATTCAGAATTTGTATTTGTAGAAAAAAATTGGCCAGATTTTACAGAAGAAGATTTAGATTTAGCAATAGAAGAGTATCAAAAAAGAAATAGAAAATTTGGTGCTAAATAAATACATATAACAAAGAAAAGGAAGAAAAAATATGGATATGAAAAGAGTAAACTCAATATTATTGGGCTTTCCTATAGTTGTACTAATACTGCTAATAGGGAATAAATATGTTGTTGATGTTGCTTTATCAATAATTTCAATATTTGCAATAGACGAATATTTTAATGCAATATCAAAAGTAGCTAAGCCAGTAAGATGGATAGGATATTTAAGTTGCTTAAGTATAGCTTTTGTACATTTAGTACCACAAGAAAATTTAAATATGGTAGTAACAGTAAGTGTACCATCAATAATAATGATATTGTTTGCACAAGTTATAGTAACAGAGATGAAAACTAATTTTAGAGATATAGCATATACATTTATAGGAATTTTTTATGTAGTATTTTTTGTAATGTTTATAGCTTTTATAAATGGAATGAAAAACGGGAAAATATTGATATGGTATCCAATATTTGCAGCATGGGGAACAGATGTTGTAGCCTATTTAATAGGAAAAAAATTTGGAAAACATAAATTTAGTAAAATTAGTCCTAAAAAATCTATAGAAGGTTGTATTGCAGGAGTAATTGGTGCACTAATTTTTATATTAGTATATACATATGTAGCAAATAGATTTTGGGGAATGAATATATCTTATTTGTATATAATAGGAGTAGGAATTATACTAAGTTTAGTAGGACAAATAGGAGACTTTTCTGCATCTGCAATAAAAAGATATGTAGATATAAAAGATTATAGTAACTTAATACCAGGGCATGGAGGAATGTTAGATAGAATAGATAGTTTAATATTTTTAGCACCATTTGCATATGCTCTATTAAGTATAATGTAAAATAAGGAGGAGATTTTTTGATATCTTTTCTAATAGTAATTATTAAATTATTAGTATTATTAGGATTTTTAATTATAATACATGAAAGTGGACATTTT
>CANQGV010000069.1 GCA_947623475.1 uncultured Clostridia bacterium
GAATTAAACTATTTATACAACTGCGTTACAGGTTGTACAATTCTATCAAAAAAAGAATTTATAGAAAAAACATTACCAGTACCATATAAATCAAAATATGTAGCACATGACCATTGGATGGCATTAATGGTTACAAACTTAAATGGAAAATTAGCATATATGCCAGAAAAATATATAAAATATAGGCAACATGGGGATAATCAAATAGGAACAGATAAAATATCACATAAATTCACAAAATTAGAAGATGTTAGAAATCTATTCATACAAGTAAAACTAGGAGTTTTCGGTACATATGTAGAAAACAATGATAGATTTTTAAAAGAATTACAAAAGCTAAACAAAGATGCATATGAATATTACAAAATGTTAGAGAAAAAAAAGAATTTTAATTTTAAAGGATGGAGCATATTCCACAGACTTTATAAACACGAAACATTTGGATATTATATGCAGAATTTTTGTATAATGAACTTACCTTTCATAGGTAGAGGATTATTCAAAATTAGACATGGAATATTAAAGCTACTAGGCAAAAGATAAAATTATAAATTCATAAAAAGTAGCAAATTTAATATATAAAATATCGGTGTTATATGTATCAAATTATAATACTTAGATAGAAAGGAAATGTTTGAATGAATATTGAATTTGAAAAATTGTCTAGTATTAGAACAAATATTTTAAATTGGTATCCTTTTGATGCAGAAAGTACAATTTTAGAAATAGGAAATAATTGTGAAGAAATAGATGAATTTTTAAAAGCAAAATGCAAAAAAGTAGTATTAATAGAAAATATAGGAAAAAGAGTAAATGAAAAGTTTGACTATATTTTATTAAACAATATAGAAGAACAAAACAATAAATTAGAAGAATTAATAAAATATGCAAACAATAAAATCAAAGATGATGGAACAATATTGGTAATTGCTGACAACAAACTTGGATTGAAAGCATGTAATTATAATAATAGTAATATTGATAAAAATTATGTAACTAAAAAAGAAATAGAAAACTGTGCAAAACAAACAAAATTTAAAAATATTAAATTCTATTATCCATTACCAAATTATAAATATACAAATGCAATTTTTACTAATAAGCATGTACCAAGTGAAGAAAGTATTTTAAGAGATTTAACTATATATGAAGATGATGAAATATTGGCTTTTGATGAAAGAAAAAAATTTATAGAGCTAATAAAAGAAGATACAAATTTATTTTCAATATTTGCAAATTCATATTTAGTTGAAATTTCAAATAAGCCAGACAATGAAATAGAATTCGTTTCATTTGGAAATTCAAGAAAAGAAAAATATAGAATGAAAACAATAATGAAAAAAGACATAGTAGAAAAATATCCAATAAACGAAAAAGAAACAAAACATTTAGAACAAATAAAGAAAAACATAGGAATACTAAAAAATGAAGGTATAAATATTTTAGATGAAATAAAAGAAGATCATATAGAAAGTAAAATTATAAGAGAAGTAAAAACTTTTGATAAAATTCTAATAAAATATTCAAAAGAATTAGAAAATAAAAAACTAATTGAAGGAATAAAGAATTTTGAAAAAGAGTTAAAAAATAAACTTGAAAAAAGTACAGATATAAAAGAAACAGTATTTGAAAAAAATAATGTAAAAATAACAAAAGAACAAAAAGAAAAATTAACATTTATTAAATATGGAATATATGATTTGATTTTTCAAAATGCATTTTATATAGATGAAGAAATATATTTTTATGATCAAGAATGGATTGAAGAAAATATACCATTTGAATTTATAATGTATAGGTCAATAAATTATCTTGCAAATTCTTCAGAATTTGTAAATAGAGATGAGTTGTACAATGCAATTGGAATTACGCAGTTTGTAAAATTATTTGGAAAACTAGAAGAAACTCTACAAAAACAAATCGTAGATGAAACTATATGGTCAATACATGCAAATAATCATACAACAATCCAAAACTTAAAAGATACATGTACACATTATAAAAACTTAAGAGATATAGAAATAGAAAAAAACAAACAAAAAGATGAAGAAATTAAACAATTAAACGCAACGATACAAACACGAGAAGCTGAAATACAATATATGCTTAATTCTAAATCTTGGAAGATAACAAAACCATTAAGATATGTTTATAAAAAATTAGGTAAAGAAAATAATAACGATAATAATGAAAGGAAAGGACAATGAGAATAAGAGACAAGTTATTTGCAGAAGGCTCAAAAACAAGAAAATTTCTAAGATGTATAAACAGAATTGTACATTTATTTAAACCAGAAAATATAAAAAGAATAATAAAATCAAAAAAAGAAAAAGGATTTAAAGTAACATTTAAGGAATTAAAAGAAGAAGTTTTTGATAATATAATCGTAAAAAAAGCAAACTTTTTATCAGATTATGAAGCATGGATACAGCTTAATGAGCCAGATGAAGAAGAACTAAAAAAACAAAGAGAAACAAAATTTGATTACGAGCCTAAAATAAGTCTTTTAGTTCCATTATATAAAACACCAAGAAAATTTTTTGAAGAGTTAGTTCAATGTTTAAAAGATCAGACATATTCAAACTGGGAACTATGTTTAGCAGATGGAACACCTGAAGAAAATAAAGAACTAAAAGATATAATAAAAAGTGATAAAAGAATAAAATATAAGGCTTTAGAAAAAAATTTAGGAATAGCAGGAAATACAAATGAGTGTATAAAATTAGCAACAGGAGATTTTATAGCACTTTTTGACCATGATGATTTATTACCAGAATTTTCTTTATATGAAGTTGTAAAAGCTATAAATGAAAATCCTGATGTGGAATTTTTATATTCAGATGAAGACAAAATAACAACATTAGACAAGCCAAGATTTGATCCATATTTCAAGTCAGACTTCGCACCAGACTCATTAAGAGCTAATAATTACATATGTCATTTTAGTGTGTTCAAAAAAGAATTATTAGAAAAACTTGGTGGAGAAAGAGAAGAATATGATGGTGCACAAGATTATGATATTATACTTAGAATGAGTGAAGAAACAAAAAATATTGTGCATATACCTAAAATGCTATATCATTGGAGAGTGCATGAAAATTCAACAGCTAAAGCAGGAGAAACAGCGAAACCTTATGCATATGAAGCTGGAATAAAAGCAATACAAGATCATTTAAAAAGAATAGGTTTAAAAGGTACAGTTGAAGATGGTGAAACTTTAGGTACATATCATGTGAAATACGAAATAAAAGGTAATCCGAAAATTTCAATAGTAATACCAAATAAAGATTATTTACCAACATTGAAAAAATGTTTAAAGTCAATAATAAAACTTACAACTTATGAAAACTATGAAATTATAATTGTAGAGAATAATAGTGAAAAGAAAGAAACTTTTGACTTTTATAAAAAAATAGATGGAAAAGACAAAATAAAAGTTGTATATTATCCTGAAAAAGAATTTAATTATTCTGCAATAATAAATTTTGGTGTAAAAAATTCAGAAGGGGAATATATAGTTCAACTTAACAATGATACAGAATTACTAACACCGAATTGGCTAGAAGAAATGCTAGGATTTGCACAAAGAGAAGATGTTGGAGGAGTTGGAGTTAAGTTACTTTATCCAGACAGATCAATTCAACATGCAGGTATTATTATAGGAATGGGAGGAGTTGCAGGACATATATATAGAGGTGTAAAAAAAGGAAAACATGGCTTTTTTGCAAAAGACGCCTCAATACAAAATTTAAGTGCTGTAACAGCAGCTTGTATAATGACACCAAAATCAATATATGATGAAGTTGGTTATATGAATGAAAAATACAAAGTTGCATTTAATGATGTAGATTTTTGCTTGAAAATAAGAGAAACAGGAAAATTAATAGTATATAATCCATTTGTACAATTTATACATTATGAATCAAAAAGTAGAGGATTTGAAGATACTCCAGAAAAACAAGCTAGATTCAAATCAGAAATTGATAGATTTTATGATGATTGGGGAGATGTTTTAGAAAAAGGAGATCCATATCATAATATCAATTTAAGATTAGACAATGATCAATATGCTATAAGAACTGAAAAAATCAAGTATAAACAATAAAAGGGGAAAATTTAGAATGGCATTAAAAGATAAAAAAACAAATAAAGCAGTAAATGAAAAAACAGATAAAAAAGCAAGTAAAAAAACAAACAAAAAACAAAAAAGTAAAATAATAAATAAAACAACTATAAATATAGCTACAATTATTTTGTATATAATTGCGATAGTTGCTTTTGAAATTTTATACTGTAATGCTATATTTACAGTATGTAGAGTTTGTGTATATATATCATTTTTTGTTTTATATTTTATATTCAAAAATAAATTTATAGAAGAAAGCTTAAAAGTAAGTGAAAATAAATATAAAAGAATATTTATATATTTGGCAATAATAGCAACAATATTAGCAATACTTTTAGCAATAGCAATTATGATGTGGAATCCATTGTATAAAAGAGCTGTAGCAATAATGTTAATAACAGTTGCACTAGGAACAGTTTTTATTATTCATGTATCAAATGATTTAATAAAAAATATAGCTGTAGTGGTATTTACAATTGGAACAGTATTTTCAATATCTACAAAGTTTAATCATGCATTAGATGAAAAGAAACATTTTATGTCAGCACTAAATCTCTCTTATTATAATTGGGATTATGGTAAAAATCCGGTTACTGACAAATCAATTGAAAAGTTACCACAACTATCAAAGTTTACAACAATTGATGAATTTTTGAAAAATGATTATAAACCTGAGGCTTCAAGAGAAGTTGTAAAAGAAGATATTCCATCAACACCAGCAGAATACAATCAATTACTATATGTTATACCAGCAATAGGAGTGTGGATAGCCAAGTTATTAGGTGGAAGTATTATAGATGTATACATATTAGGAAGAATATTTAACTTAATATTTTATGGTGTGTTAATAGCAATTGCTATAAAATTAATTCCATATAAAAAGAATATATTTATGGTTATAGCACTAATGCCAATGAGTCTTACATTAGCAGCATCATATTCGATTGATGGAGTTTGTATAGGTTTAGTATTTATATTTATAGCTTATTGCTTAAAGCTAAAAAAAGAGAAAGAAACAATAGGATTAAAAGACTTTTTAATATTGACGGCTTTGTTTATGGTAATGCTGTTAGCTAAATCTATGGCATATATAACGGTAGCATTTATAATATTTATGTTGCCACTTATAAAAACTTTAAAGAAAAACAAAAAATATTTACCTATAATAATAGCAATATCAATAATTGCTTGTATAGTTATTGTAGCTTTGGCTATGTACGTAAAAAATACAAAAATAATTTCAGATACAAGAATGGAAGGAAACATAAGTGTATCAGGACAAATAAATAATATGATAAATCATCCACTATTTGTAGTGAGAGTTTTATTACTTCACATAAATAATACATTATTAAATTTTACATGGTTATCATATTTACATCAAATGACTTTCTTTGGAACAACTTCAATGCAAGTAATGTTAATAATGATGATGTTTATTTTATATGTATCAATAACTGATGATGATTATAATTTTAAAATTAAAGATAAAGTAATAATGGCAACAAGTTTTATGCTAACATTTTTAATGACAAGTTTAATATTATATATATCATTCTCAGAAGTTGGAGGATTAGGAATTGGAGGATATCAACCAAGATATCTTATTCCAGTATTACCATTATTATTATTTGGAGTTTCAAATAATAGAGTTAAATCAATTAGTGGAAAAAATAGAAATATGAATATTTGTATAGCTAGTGCTATATTTATAGTCATTGGAATTGTACAATCTATAATCGTATAAAACAAAAGGAAAGTTGAAAAGGAATGGAAAAATTAAAACAGAGAATTATTAACAATTTTAAAGAAAATACAAAACTTTATAGAATATTAAAAATATTATTTTCATTAGCTTTTTCTATGACACTATTGTTAGATAGAAAGTTAGTATGTGATGATTATGATTTTATACCTACAAATAGAATATATTTTGAAAATCTTTCTAAAATGGATATTGTATATTTTCTAGGTATGATTGTATTAACATATATTGCAATATCAATAATAGAAATTATTATTAATTTGATAGGTGAAAAGATTTGGAAAAAGGGTAAAAAAGAAGATAAAAAAATAATTAAATATAAAAAA
>CANQGV010000070.1 GCA_947623475.1 uncultured Clostridia bacterium
GCAAAATCAAAACAGTAGAACAAATCGTACCCTCAGAAATAGTCTTACAAATCTTAGCAGCAATAGCAGAAGCAAACTTCGCAATAATCAAAGTCACAATAATAAGAATAGAACTAGAAGTCAAAATAGTATGAATAGACTTATTATATGAATCAATAATAGCTTTTTTAATATCCTCAGTTTTTCTATTTTCAAGGTAATACGAAGTATACAAAATCGCATAATCAATCGTAGCACCCATCAAAATACTTTGCACAATCAAAATAGAAATAAAATAAACATTCTCGCCCACGAAAGACAAAATACCCATAGTCAAATAAACAGCACATTGAATAGTAAGCACTAAAATAGTAGGAATAATAACAGACTTAAATGTAAAAGCTACAACAATGAAAATAATAATCATTGTTATAATAGTTATATAATTTAGCTCACCATCAAAAGATTGACTCATCTCGTAGGCCATAGGCGAATTACCAATCACATAAAAATCTTCAAGCTCTCCACCAAGCAAATCTTTCAGCCTCTGAATAAACTCAAAAGTTTCTTTGGATTCAGCAGGAAACTTAGTATTCAGTACAACTCTTGAATACTTATCGCCAATCAACAGATCTCTTGCATCAGAAACAGTAGCCTTTGCTTCAACAATGTCATTTCTCATATTGTCATCTATAAAATCAGAAAAACGTTCATCTTGTAAAATATTATCATTCAAGAAATTAACAAACTGTTCCACTGTCATCTGCCAAGAATTATCATAAAATTTGCTACTACCATAATAAGTATAAAGAAGTTCCACAGTATTCTTATCAATATCATTTGCTAAAGTACTAATAATTGCAAACATCTCATCAGAAGTATATTTAGTACCATTAATGGTAGCATTCATAATACCATTAACAGTATTAAGTTCTGAAATTTGATTATCATCAAAATTGCTAGAATATTCTGGATTAGTAACAACATCTTTTAATAGAAATTCAACAAAATTCTTTAAAGAAATAGATGGATTAACATCAATATATTTAGAAGTATACAAACCGTATAACAAATCCAAATTTTCTTTATCAATACCTAATAGATTAGATAAATCACTACTAGAATATTTCTTATTACTAATAACACCATTCATAACTGATTGAACTAGGTTTAAATCCTTAACAGTACTAGCAGAAATTTTACCAGCAAGAGAACTATCATTTTTGTGAGACAATACAAAATTTACAAACTCCTGAGGAGTCAAACAAGTACTATTTTGATTAGAAACATATAAAGTATAAACACTCTTAAGCTTACTACTATCTATACTAAAAGTCTGTGAAAGCTCGTTATATGAAAACTTTCTATTATTAATACTATTTGTCATAACAGTAGATAAAAGTTTCAACTGTTGTTTTGTAGTCCCATCAATCTCATTGCTATTCAACAACAAATTTACAAACTCATTAGGGCAAGCAGTCCAATTTGCCGTATTTCCAGAAATAAAATCAATTAAATTATACAATTGATTAACGTCAACTCCAATCATTTTAGATAAATCAGAAGCAGAATATTTAGTCTTATCCTGAAGTAGAGCTGGATTAGACATAAGTTTATCAAAACTACTTGTATCAAATCCATCCAAATAATGAGTTTTAGATTTAATATTATTAACATTAGTTACAACTTCTGAAATAGAATATTTGCTCTCATTTTTCTTATTAAGATATTTTAAAAGTAGTCCTTGTTTAATTTTATCTTCATCAATACCAAACAAGTTCGATAATTCCTTACAATTCATCTGCCTGTTAATCACAGATAAGTCACTAAAAGTGGATAATAATTTAATATTTGAAATAGTATCACTATCAAAATTACTTGCATAAGCACTATTATTCAAAACATCATTAAGTACAAAATGTGAAAACTCTGAAATTGACAACTTCACATCCACATCATTTACAAGTATGTAATATTTATACAAGTCATTCATAGTGTTACTGTCGATTCCAAACAAACTAGCCATTTCTCTAAAATTCTTCTTCTTTTGAATAGTCTGTTTATTCGTAAATTTTGCTAAAGT
Organism: uncultured Clostridia bacterium; assembly: GCA_947623475.1. Taxonomy (GTDB): domain Bacteria; phylum Bacillota; class Clostridia; order TANB77; family CAG-508; genus CAG-269. The sequence goes on from CANQGV010000070.1 coordinate 2,063, forward strand.
ATTTAGCTTACTTTTGCTTTCATTATCAACCTTATTAGAATAACTTGCGTTAGTTAAAACATCCTTATTCATAAAATTAACAAACTCATTCAAACTAAGTTTAGTATCATTATTCTTAGAAAGATAATAAATAAGAACATCATCAACTTTACTTTTATCAATACCTAAAATATTAGCAATATCAGTAGAAGTACGTTTTACATCAATAGCCTCTTTAGAAGTGAAATTTTTCAACCTCGAAATATTATTTCTAGTTTCACTATCTATATGACTACTGATTTTTTCATTTTTATATGCTTCATTTTCAATAAATTTTACAAATTCCTCAAAAGTAAGAGTTTCACTTTTTCCAGAATTATAATAATCATAATATAAAATTTTCAGCAAATAATCATCTACACTAACATCTGAACCCAAATCATTCATTTTATCATTTAATTTATCATAAGTAAGTGGCTCATTAATAGTATTACTATAACCTAAGACTTCGTCAACTTTAGCATCTCCAAAATCTTTCAAAAGTTTAGCAATTTTATCCTCATCCTCGTTTTTATAAATAATAGCAATTTGATTATTCTCATCAAACACATCAGCGATTTGATCCGACTGAGTTTCAGTATAATCAATTCCCAAATAACCTTTTAACAAAAAGCTAGTAACAAAAATTATTAAAAACAAAGGAAGAGCAATATACCTAATTTTATAACTATACTTTCCAAGCAGAGTTAAATTAATTTTAGGAGATTTTTTCTTAGTCTTAACAATCCATTTATCAAACATCAAAATCAAAGACGGCAAAACAAAGAAAATACAAATCAAGCTAAATAAAACGCCCTTAGCTAATACGAACCCTAAATCTTTTCCAATTTTAAAACTCATAAATACTAAAGCTAAAAGACCAGCAATAGTAGTAATAGAACTACTTGAAATAGCTTGAAAAGCTTTATATAAAGCAGACTTCATTGCTTTAACCTTATCTTTTTCAACCATTTTTTCTTGATTATATCTATTCATCAACATAATAGAATAATCCATAGAAAGTGCCATTTGTAAAATAGCAGCAATAGAATTTGTAATATGTGAAACATTAGGGAAAATAATATTGGTCCCTTTATTTAAAACAACAGCCATCAAAATTGAAGTTAAAAACAAAAATGGTTCTACATAAGATTCACACATAATAAGTAAAATAACCAAAGCACTAATAACTGCAAGAACAATAATCCAAAGGGGTAAAACACTTTTATTAGCATCAGAAACATTTCCACTAGTATAAAAAGTATAATCTTTAAATTTTTCAGAAACATCATTATACACAGAACTAGCTTTAGAAGAATCCGAAACATCATCCACAGTAATAACATACAGAGTATAAATATCTTTATTGTAATTATCAGACTCATCATAATCCACACTTTTCACATTGTTAACGGACTCCAATTCGCTCTTAATTTCTTGCTTTTTCTCATTAGGCAAATTTTCAAACATTAAATTCAAAGTACTAGTTTCACTATCCGAAAATTCCTCTTCCATAATATTCATACCAATTCTAGTTTCAGAAGTATCTGGTAAATACTTAGAAATATCATGATTAATCTTAACCTTAGTAGCAAAGAAACCTGAAACAATAGTAAGAATAATAAATAAAACTAAAATAAAATATCTTTTGTTTATAATAAAATCAGTAAATTTCTTCAAAAAAATCCTTCCTTTCTTAATAGCCACGCTATATTATACTCTCAATATTATGTAAGTGAAAGTATAAAAATAGCAAAACTGTCTAAATTTGGACAGTTTTATAAAAAATGTATTTATTCCTTGGTAAATATATGTTATAATTCTTTATAAATAAAAAATAATCAAGAAGGAGAAGCAGATGAAAGTACAATGTCTAAATTCCTCATCCATAAAAACAAGGAACTTAATAAAAAAAACATTCGCAGAATTAATTAATGAAAAAAAACAACTAAATAAAATAACAGTAACAGAACTAGTTAAGAAAGCAGAGTTGACTAGAAGCACATTTTACACTCACTATGACAACATATATGAAGTAGCAAATGACTATCAATTACAAACAATAGAATTACTATGTAGTGAAGATTTAAAACTATACACAAAACAAGACATAAAAAACTATTTTAAAAACATCATACAATGTTTAAAAGAAAATGAAGAAACATACAAAATGTTATTATCTGCAGATGAATCATTACTATTCTTAGAACAGTTAAAAAAAATAGCCACAAAAAAAATATATGAAGCACTAAAAAGCAATAATTCAGATAAATATCTTGAACTTAGTGTAACATTTCTAATGGATGGCATATTAGTAGAAATCATAAAATATTTTAGAAATGAAAGCAAATACACCTTAGATGAGCTATTAGAAAATATAGAAAAATGGTTTGAAAAAATGTTTTAAAAAAACAAATATAACCTACAAAGTGTAGGTTATATTTGTTTTTTAATACTAAAGATGTAGTAATTTGTAATAGTTTATAAATTTAATGATGATGATGGTGGTGGTGATGATGATGCTCTATTAAAAGTTCATTATCAATTGAACATTCAATTTCTTCGCATTTTTCATCAATATCTTCTAATTCAAGAGTTGTATGGATTATTCCATGCTCTTTTAATTCTTCTTTCACTTCTTTTTTTAGATTCTTATTTGTTCCATCACTTACTACATGCATAGTAGCACAATTGTTGAATCCATCTATACTCCAAATATGTATATGATGAATGTTTTTAACTCCTTTAATTTCAGATATATGATGTTTTATTTCATCAATATCTATATTTTTTGGAGTTTTTATTAAAAACAAATTAACAATTTCTCCCAAATTGCTAAATGCTTCTTTGAAAATAAATGCTGCTACTATAATTGAAAGTATAGGATCAATTATACTAATATCTGTAAATTTCATTAAAATAGCACCTATTAATACAACAACCCATCCAAGTACGTCTTCTAACATATGTAGATTGACTGATTTTTGGTTTAAAGAATTGCCTTCTTTAGTAAAGTAAGCTGCTACAGAGTTTATTATTACTCCTACTATGGCAAAAATAATCATACCATTATAACTTATTTCCTGAGGTGTAATTAGTCTGTTTACAGCATTATAAATAACATAACAAGAACCAATTAATAGAATAAGTGTTGTTATTAAGCTTCCCATTACAGAAAATCTTAAATAGCCGTATGTGTATGTATCATTATGTTTTTTCTTGCTTATTTTTTCTAAAAAGTAAGAAATTCCAATACTGGCTGCGTCTCCAAAGTCATGTATTGCGTCTGACATGATGGCTACGCTATTAGTAATAGCTCCTCCTATAAGTTCAAAGATTGAAAAACTTAAGTTTAAGATGAATGCTATTAGTATATTCTTATCAGTACGTTTTTTCATTTTGCAAATCCTCTCTTCTAGTAAAAATATCATCTCATTACTTATTACTATTACAAATTACTTTTTTACTTTCGGCAATATAGTGCCTTAAGTTTTAATATTCAGCATTATGTTAATTTGTATTATAGTATAAATTTTATTAGTTGTCAATTAAAAACGTTTGTTGCTTATAAAGTATTAAGTTACTTAAAGTTAAATTTGCTATTGTTTTTATTGTGTAATTTTCAAAATCAAAAAAACTATATTTTCTTTTAAAATTGAACACTATAAAATTAAACTAATCAACTCCATAGCTATTGATTTGTGGAGTCAATTAGTTTAAAATATTGTTGAGGTAAAATTAAATATTATAGTTGATTTATTAAATACACAAAAGTATGATAAAGAAAAATCAAGAAGAATATTATGCTGCTATTCAAGATTGTAATAATAATGGAGAATCAACAGAATTTATAGAATTTATGTTAAAAGTTATAGATGAAGCTGTTGATGACATGATAAAACTTCAAACAACTACACAAGAAACTACACAAGAAACTACACAAGAAAAAATACTAGAATTAATTAAGAAAAATCCAAGTATTACTCAATTACAGATGGCAAAAGCACTTAGCTTATCACGAGATGGAATATCATATAACATAAAAAAATTAAAAGAGACAGGAAAATTAAAAAGAATTCGGCTCTAC
>CANQGV010000071.1 GCA_947623475.1 uncultured Clostridia bacterium
GTGAAAATACCTCAGACGTAATATTAATATCTAGTGAAGAAGCAGACCAAAGAATAATAGAAAAAGAAAATAAAAAGGAAATAACAGAAAGTAACGCAAAACAAGAACTAGGGAAAACAAACAATTATAGTTCTGCTGGAGTAATAATATCAATAGAAACTAGTCTAAAAGATTATACATTCATAATAATATTGATTATAATATGCTTATCAATTGGAGTTATAGGAATACGTACTTATATGAAAAAGAATAAAGAATAATAAAACGATAACAAGCCTAAGGTTTTCTAATAAATAAGAATTTAAGAAAATCTTAAGGCTTGTTTTTTTAAATATAAGTATTGTAAAATAGTTATATTTATAATACAATATATCTATAATTAACTTAGGAGGCAAAAATGAAGATCATATTAGATGCAATGGGAGGAGATAATGCACCAGATGCTAACATACAAGGTGCATTAAATGCAATAAACAAAGTAAAAGCAGAGATAGTATTAGTAGGAAAAGAAGAAATAATAAGAAGTAAAATAAAAGAATTTGCAGGAAAAGAAATAGAAGAAGTATCAGACCGTTTATCAATTAGAAATGCAACAGAAACAATAGAGATGTGTGATACTCCTACAATTGCAATAAAGCGTAAAAAAGATTCATCTATGGTAGTAGGGTTTAGAATGTTAAAAGAAGATGAAGGAGATGTATTCATTTCAGCAGGAAATTCTGGAGCTCTTTTAACAGGAGCAACATTATTAGTAGGAAGAATAAGAGGTGTTGATAGACCAGCATTAGCAGGAATGTTACCAGCATATAAAAGTCAGTTATTACTAATTGATGCAGGATCAAATACAAATTGTAAGCCTATAAACTTATTACAATTTGCACAAATGTCAAGTATATATTTGAAAAATACATATCAAATAGAACATCCAAAAATAGGATTACTAAATATTGGAACAGAAGAAACTAAAGGAAATGAACTAGTTAGAGAAAGTTATAACCTACTAAAAGAAAGATCAGAAGAATTAGGAATAAACTTTGTTGGAAATGTCGAAGGAAGAGATGCTTTTACAGGAAAAATAGATGCAATTGTTACAGATGGATTTACAGGAAATGTATTCTTAAAAGTAACAGAAGGACTTGGAAAATTTGTTAAAAAGACATTAACAGAAAGTTTGACAGATGGAATATTAACAAAAATAGCAAGTATACCTGCTTTGCCAGCTATAAAAAAATTCTCTAAAAAAATGGATTATAAATCATATGGAGGAGCTCTATTTTTAGGAGTAAAAAAACCAGTAGTAAAAGCTCATGGAAGTAGTGATAAACTATTATTTGAATATACTATAATTCAAGCAGAAAAATTTGTAGAAAACAAAGCAGTTGAAAAAATGAAAGCAGAATTTGAACAACCAGTACAAAACGAAAAATAATTTTTAAATTTACTTGACAAAAATAATAACATATAATATAAATGGTATATAATAATAAGAAACAATCAAATGAATAAAAACATTTGCAAACGTGAGAGGAGGTGAACTCGACAATGAGTTCAGAAGAAGTATTAGAAAAAGTAAAAGAAATTATAGTAGAACAACTAGGAGTAGCTGATACAGCTATAACAATGGATGCATCTTTTATAGATGATTTAGGAGCAGATTCTTTAGATATAGTTGAATTAATAATGGCTTTAGAAGAAGAATTTGATATAGAAATTCCAGATAGTGATGCAGAAAAAGTTGTAACAGTAGAAGATGTTGTAGAATACATAAAAGAAAATGTAAAATAATTTAAAAATGTAACGAGAAAAACTACCTTTTTAGGTAGTTTTTAGTTTTTTTAGAAGATCAACAAAATATTCAAAAAAATCTTTTTTATATAAATCAGAAGAAAGCATAATATCATGGAAATAAAGTTCGTTTGTTCCTGAAAAAACAGAAATTTTTCCTAATATACTACCTGTTTTTAGTGGAGGAACAATATTTTTTTCGCAATTTATATTAACATTTAAATTTTCAATATCTGAAGTTTTTATAGGTAAAATAACATCTTTTTCATCATTAATATTTAAGTCAAAAGAAGAATTTTTTTTCGAAGGTTTATAGATATTAAAAGAATTCAAATTTTCTTTTTTCCAATTATCAAATTCCTTATTAGCTATATCAGAAATATTAACATATTTAAAATTGTTAAAAGCATATTCAATTATTTTTATGCTGTCAGTACCTCTAAAAGATTTAGTATCAGCACCTAAAACAACGCTTATAACATCTAAATCACCACGTTTACATGCTGCAACAAGACATCTGTTAGCACCATTAGTAAAGCCGGTTTTTACACCATAAACTCCATCTAAATTGCCAAGTAATTCATTGGTGTTATTTATATTTTTAGGAGAACCATTTATGTTTATAGTTGTAGATTTTGTGTTAACAATTCTAGAAAAATTTTCATTTTTTAAAGCATAATCAGTTAATATAGCAAGTTCATATGCAGTAGTATAATGATCATCTTTATCCAATCCATGAGGTGTAACAAAATGAGAATTATTTAATCCAAGTTCATGTGCCTTTTGATTCATCATATTTGCAAAACCATCTATACTTCCACCTACATGTTCTGCAAGTGCTACGGCAGCATCATTTCCAGAGCATAACATTAAACCATATAACATATCATTAACACTTATTTTATCTCCTTCTTTAATACCTAATCTAGAGCCACCGGTGTTACTAGCTTTTTTTGAAACTGTAATAGTTTCATTTAAATTACAATGTTCTAAGACAACAGTAGCAGTCATAATTTTAGTAGTTGAAGCCATTTTTACTTTATTAAATTCATCTTTTCCATATAAAATAGAATGTGTTTTTCTATCAATAACTATAGCAAACCTAGAATTTATAACAGGAGTATCTTCTGCTAATACACAATAAAACGGTATAAAAACAAGCAAAACACTAATAAAAGAGCATAAAATAAACTTTTTTAACATATTATCACCTATATAGAGTATATGAACAAAAAAAGGTTATATGAATCGAAAAATAATAAAAACAGAAAAAATGCAAAAAAATTACGTAAACTCTTGAAAATTTAATAAAAATGTAATATAATTGTAATAGAGTGGTTAAAAACTGCCTATACGTATGAAAACCTAGAGGCTCAACAACATTGAGACCTTAATATAAAAATAAATAAAAAATGTAAAAAAAAGGCTAAAAAATGGTATTGACTTAAAGAAAAAATGTAGTAAAATTATGTTAGATTACTATAGTATTGTAGTATAAGGAGAGGTTGAATTATGAGTTTAAAAAAGAAATTATTAGCTATTATCTCAACAACTGTATTTGTAGTAGCAGTATTAGCTCAAACAATAGGCTATGCAGCTACAACTGACCAAAACAAATTCTTTGGAATTACTTCAGTAAGAGATAGATTTAAATACGAAAGTAATAGAAATGAAAAAGAGAAATTAGCATATGCAATGGGAGACCCAAAAAGTGGAGGAGAAAATATTTGGAATATAAAAGAATATAGTTCTCTTCAAGACAATGGAGAAGGAACAAATGTCCCAGTATATTGTTTAAAAGGTGGTTTAGGTTTTGAAGGAGCAGGAGAAAATTTACCTGCAGCAAAAGCTAAATACGATAGAAGCTATAACATGTTAACTGAAAAATCACAAATAGCAGCACAAAACACAGTTTTAAGTAAGTTAGTTAACGATGGATATTATGCAAACATTTTAGCTATATTAGATTTATTTTATGTACCAGAATCAAGTACAGCAGCAGAAGACAGACAAGCTTTAATGGATGCAGCTGAAATAGAAACAGATCCAGAATATTCAAGCTATCAATTAACAACAAATGATATAGAAGCTATGCAACAAGCAGCACTTTGGTATTTTACAAATAAAGATGATGGAGATGCTTATAATAAATTAAATAAAGCTCGTTGGGTACAATATAGAGAGCCAACTGGAAGTTCATATAGTTCTTTTTCAGACTATCACCCAGACACAGGTGAAGGGGAAGAAAGAGAAGAATATATGGTACAACTATATAAATATTTAATAAATACAGCTAATGCTAATGCTAGTAAATATTCAAATTCAAGTAGCATAGGTCAACCTATCACAATAAATAAAGATTCAGCAACAATGACATTAACATCTGACAAAAATTATTATGAAATAGGACCATTTAATGTAACAAAAAACAATGATTTACCATGTAACTTAACAGTTAGTGTAAAAAATGGAAGCTCAGTAATAACTTCTGATATATTAGATAGCAGAAAAAGCCCAGTAGAAGTTAGCGAAATGAAAAAAGGTGGAACTTTCTACATAAAAGTAACAAAACAATCAGTTACATCAAATGTAAATATAGATTTCAATTTATCATATAAATCTACAGGAATGACTTTATGGGCATCATCAACAAATAACAATGAACAACCATTAGTTGTAATTGACAAAAATCCAAAAAATGAAACAGTTTCTGCTTCATTTACACCAGAAAATGAAAAAATATTTGACTTAGCATTAAGAAAATATATAACTGAAAAAAACGGAACAGCATTAACAACAGATACAAAAGGACCAAGAAAACCAAGTATAACAAATACAGAAGTATTAAAAGGTGAAGACAAAGCAAATCATACAGCTACATATAGTCATAGAAAAGACCCAGTAGAAGTAGCTAAAGATGATCAAATAACATACACAATAGAAGTATTTAACGAAGGAAATGTAGCAGGAAAAGCTACAGAAATAACAGACCAATTACCAACAGGATTAGAATATGTAGATGGATCAGTATCTGGAGACTATACATTTAAATCATATGATAAAGCTACAAATGTATTAGTATTACAAACAAGTGCAAATAATATAGCAGCATATACAGGATCAGGAAATCCTTCATCACACAAAGCAACAATAAAATGTAAAGTAACAGCAGAAGCAGGAACAGCAAAACAAGTATTAACAAATTTAGCATGGATTTCAAAAGATGAATTTGCTGAAACAGGAACAGACATTGATTCACATCCAACACAACCATCAACTCATCCTTCTGCAGGAGAGTTAGTAAATTCAAATGAAAATAAATATAAAGGAGATACATCAAATCCAGCAGTATCAGGAGAAAATAAATACTGGAAAGGTCAAGAAGATGATGATGACTTCGAAAAAGTTGTACTTCCAGGAAGTGAGCCAGAGCAAATATTTGACTTAGCATTAAGAAAATATATAACTAATAAAGAAACTCCAGGAGAAACAAATATACAACAAGAAAATTGGCTTGGAAGAAATCCAAAAATTACAGAATCAGGAGTTTTAAATGAAGATGATCCAGCAAATCATACAGCAAAATACAATCATAGAAAAGACCCTGTAGAAGTAAAAACAGGAACTATAGTAACATATGCAATTGAAGTATTTAATGAAGGTCAAGTTGCAGGAAGAGCTACAAAAATTGTAGATCAACTACCAAAAGGTTTAGTTTTAGTTGACTTTGAAACAGGAACAGAGTATTCAGAAGAAACAGCTGAAGAAGGAAACTTCATTGATGGACCATATAAAGTAGAAAGCTATGATACAGAAACAAATAAAATAACTCTTAATGAGATAAAAGACGGAGAAGGTGCTAATGAAGATATAGTAGCATATCCAGGAACAGGAGAGCCAAAATCAACAAAAATAAGATTAAAATGTAAAGTAACAGCAAAAGCAGGAGCTACAAAACAAGTATTAACAAACTTAGCATGGATAGCAGAAGACTCAGCTGGTAGCTTATATGATATAGATTCAGAGCCAACAACACCAGGAGTTGCACCAACTGCAGAACAATTAGTTAGCTCAGATGAAAATAATTATAAAGGACATACATCAAATGAGCCTGTATCTAATGAAGAACATTTTTGGAAAGGTCAAGAAGATGATGATGACTTTGAAAAAGTTGTAATTGGAGAAGGAGAAGGAGAAGCTGACTTAAGATTAAAGAAATTTATCGCAATGGTAAATGACGAAAAAGTTGAAGACAGAATAAAAAATGTAGATGTAAGTAATTTAAATACAGCAGAAAGTACTGAGACAGATGCTAAAATAGAAATAAATAAAGAGCCAGTA
>CANQGV010000072.1 GCA_947623475.1 uncultured Clostridia bacterium
GCACCTGCTCTTAATACAGCTTCATTTCCTTCTTTCGCATTAAATACTGCTTTCCATCTAGATTGAAAGAAATTTCTAATAGGATGAGATATAGTCTTTACTGAACTTGGATCTGTTGCTGCTGCTCTTAATTGATTTGTTTCATCCTCATCTCTTTGTTTTGCCACATCTGTAAAATAATCTCTTCTTGCTACCATTCTATGATAAAAATTATTTCTATATGGAGATGCATCTCTATTTCCAGTTACTACTCTATGAATTGGTTGAGCAATATTTTTACCTATAAATCTGTACACTGGAGATACTAGGTTTCTAGCAAATATTCCTGTATTTAAAATACCTCTACCTATATTTCTCAATATTCCTTTTTGTTTTTGTATATATGGTAATTTTTCCCCATATTTACCTAATGTAGCTAAATCTTTTTGAGTATTTTCAATTTGATTAAAAGTATGGTTTCTTGTAGTAACATATTCTCTGTCTTTTTCTAAAGCTTGACTTACTTGGTCAGGCGTTCCAGAATAAACAGAAGTATCTCCTGCTTCATATTTAGACATTCTTTCCAATGCTTCTTTATATTCACCTAGGATTAAAAATTGCTTATCTTCTTCTATTTCTGGATAATTTTCTATTGTTTTATAAGTGATTCCATTTTCTGTTACTTCTTTTTCATGTTTTCTAAATCTTGCATTACGTTTATCATATTCTTTCTGATAGTTTGTATCACCGTAAAATTTAGCATACATATCATCTTTTCTTCTTTTATATTCATTTTTAACTCTATCTTTATCTACGTCAGCTTTATCATTTGGATCATCTGGTATTACAATTTCTTGTTTTTTTGGTATTACTTCCTTTTTAACTAAACTAAATAAATACTTTAATCTTTCTTGATTAAAATCTTCCTCTTCTACAATCTCGTCTCTTACTCCATCTTTAACATCAGTATAATGACCTTCTATTTGTCCTGCTTCGCCACCATAAGGTTTTCCTGAATATATAAACTCGCTTTCTTTTTTTCTACCTTTTAATGCATATTTAAAATTATCAATGTTCTTTTTTACGTTTTCCCCATTGTCCCAACATAGGTCAGCATAATACCATTTTCCATCTATTTTTACTTTATTCCATTCATGTCCACCATAATATAAAGGATGATTAGGATTATGGTTTGTGTTTTTAATGGCATTTCCCGAATCTATTATTGATTCAACTCCTACTAGTGATAAAGCATTTTTTAAAATATCTGCATACCCTGCACAAACACTTCTATTTTCTTTAGTAGAATCTACTGAATTATTTTCTATAGAAAATCCTTCTTGTTTTATTAGTCCTTCTGATAAATTCCTTGAAGAATTACGAACCTTGCTTTGATATATAGCATGTTCTTTACTATAAGGCTCAGTATGTGCTGCCGGATCATAAATTCCAATTAAATCTGAAAGGTTATAATATACAATTGCAAATTTTTCTGCATCACTTAAAGAATCATCAATCCCTTCTACAACTTTTTCTAAACTTTTACGTATTTGCTTATATTCATCTATACCGTATTCAACTAAATGTGTATCTATTGCATCAAATACTTTTTCTCCTGAAATCTCTCTTTGATCATATACTCTAACTCCTGAAAAATTTATTCCTAAATTATCACATTCTTGTTTAAGTTTTGTTAATTCATCATTTTCTAATTCGTTTACTGTGTTTATTGTTAAGTTTATATTTTGAGGTATTTTTTTCCCTGAAGCAATTAAAGTATTTAATTGATCTTTAGTTAATAATAATGTTCCATCTTTTAAATGAGTTTGTTCAAAATAATTTGAAGGATCATTTAAATAATTTTCAAATGTTGTAACATCTTTTATCATCATTGGATTAAACCAAAATGGTAACTTTTCTCTAAAAACTTTCGCATCTTCAATATAATATGGTATATTTTGCATGCTCCAGGTAGTAAAATCTTTTAATAATTCTTTTTTTCTTGAATTCTTGTCTGTATTACTACTATTACAGTAATTCAATTTTCTATATGCTTGATATCCTGATCTGCTAAGAAATTTATCCAAATAATTATAAGTTTCATCTGAAATCGCATTATTACCCAAATTGTCTATTGCATTACTAATAGAGCTATTTCCATATACACATACGCTTACATATGGATTATTTTTTGATAATTTTATTATTTCTTTTGCTTGATTTATTGATAAATCATTATTTTGAAGTGATAAAGATATTAATTGATTTTTTAACCCGTCTAATCCGTCTATTTTATTTAATTTGGAATTATTAATTGCCAAATTAATTATATTAGGATTTTTTATTTCTTCAAAAATTTTCCTATCCTGTAAACCATCTTGTCTATATATTGTTAAATTAAATAATCTTCCCATTTTATTTGAAGCGCCTATAGAAATTGCCATTATATCATTAAACTCTGCCTTTGTAATGCCACTAATAGTTAAACCTATTACTTTATCTAAATCTTTTAAATCTTTAACTCCTTCTGTCCCAGCTCCTGTCAACTCTAAATTGATACCATCTTTTAATTTTCCACTTGTAGGTCCTGCAGGAATCTTTTTTGCACTAAATCCTGAAACATCAAAGTCTTTAAGCGAAATGGTATCAATTTCACTTCCAATTTTTCCTTCTAGTGAAGGCATCTTCATATGTGATCCAGATGTGTTTACAAATGATATTTTTTGAGTAGTATCTATATTTTCCATTTTTTCTTTTTCATCAAGTTTTACTTCTGGAACTTTAGAAAAATCAAGATCAAAATCTTGTTCATTTTTACTTTCTATAACAAGATTAGTTGGTGTTGATAGATTTTGTGTTTTATTTTGATTTTCTTTTGATTCATATATTGAATCAACTACTTGTTGCATATCTACATGTGAATCAGTATTATTTGATAGAATAACATTATCTAATATTTCTGGATAATATTTTCCTACTTCTAAAATATCTTCTCTTAAACTATCTGTATTAGAATCTTTAAAGTCAATTCTTACTTCTTTAACTTCTTTTAAATCATCAAAATCTTTAATTTCAGCTTTACCAAAAACTTCTTGTAATTCCTTAGATTTTAATTGAATTGGTTGAGATGGACTAGTTAAATTTTCTCTTTCAGGATGTAATACTTTATCTATCGCTTTTTGAATTAGTGAATGATCTAAAGCAGGAACATTTTTTAACTCTTCTTCTGTCATATTTGCAATTTTATGTTCTGGTTTATAATAAAACTCTTTATCCGATAAAAAGTTCATTAGTTCAAATCTATTTTCTTTTATTACTAGTTCTTGATTTACTTTTGCATCTAAAAATAAATCTAAAGGATAATATGTATTATCAATCATAATTTCATTGAATTTATGATTATCATCACTACTCAATATTCTACAAGGGATATCTTGTCTTTCCATTGCTTCTTTATATAAAGTAGCATACATACTAGGTGTTGTACTCTCTCCAAGTATGCTTTTTAAACCTGAATCTTTTGTTGATTCAAGTTCTGGTCTTGTAGAAAGTGCAAAATTAACATATAAATAAGTTGCTTTTTCTAAGTCTGTCCATTCTGGATTTATAGTACTTTCTATTTGATTAAATCTACTTACAATTTTAGATAATTCAAATGGAGTATATTCAATTTCATCTGTTGTAGGCTCTTTTTCAAAATCATCTCGTATAACAATTTTTATATCTTTAGATATTTCTTCAATTATTTGTGGATCTTGCCCTTTTGTATTTTTTAAAACTAGTTTAGTTATTCCACTTTGATTGATTTCTCTTAAATCTTCTTTTCTTATTGGTCTTTCTAAAAACATCTCTTTATTTTCTTCCATATAACTTTCTCCTTTTATTACTAAATATAACGATTATCAATAAATTCTCTTTCTCTTTTTTCGTTTGTAAATATTGTGTTTTTTGGGACTTTTATTGAATTTATTTCTTCTCCTCTTTTATTAAACAATTTGCTTTGTAGTATATATATTTCATCTATTTTAGTGCTTTTATCAATATCATGTATATTTTTTACGTTAGAGTATTCTATTTTTAAATATTTCATTTTATCAAAATTTATAGAATTAAAATCTATGTCACATTGATTGAAATAGAGATTTTTGGTTGTTGGTAAAGTTTCTGGTATATTTTTACAATCAATGAATTTAAGTGTTTCAGGTACCTTTTTCATATCAGTAATTTGTTTAATTTTAAACTCACATTTAACAAAAGAGATTGTATTAAGTAATATATACTTATTTAATGTTTCTATTAATTCATCATTAATTAAAAATTTATCTAATGTTATATATTTTAATTTTGGAAAATAAAATATATCATTAATAGTAATACCAGTCTTATTGTTAGCAATGTCAAATTCTTCTAAAAGTATATTTTCTATTTTCTCTAAATCATTTTCTTTAATATCTTCAAATTTTTCTTTTTTTAATTCTCTAAATATAATTTCTTTTAAATTTTCATTTTTTATTTTTTCTAACATTTTTACCTCAAAAACAACTATTATTATACCATATTTTTTATAAAAATTCAAATTATGTTAATCTATAATGCTCTATTTTACTTTATTTATATTATACCTCTAAAGTATTACAATTTCATTAAATCACTATTACTATTATATTATTTTTTTATTACAAGTTTGCATGTTTAAATATATTTTATTTTGCTATGATTCAATAAAAAAAGCTGATTTTTTTATTAAATCGGCTTCCTTTTTTTATTTATTTTTATTTTACGGAGATATTATAACGCCACTCTAGATTTATGTCAATTTATTCTATAGCATATTCATTATCTACCTTCGTCGTAATCTGTCCTATTAGCTGCTTTTGATAATTCTTCTCTATTTTCTGTTTCTTGCTTTTTAAATTGTAAGGCTGCATGTAAATTTGATTTTTCTTTTTCTTTCTTTTTTTGTAAAAGCATTAAATATTCTTCTACTTTTTTTGTATGTTCAATTTTTTTATAATACTTTTTATTTATTTTTTGATTCTTCTTTAACATTTTCTTCATTGGTTTTTTATGTCTAAAGTATAAAGTTGGGAAACTATCATCTTTTTTGCTTTGTACAATTTGCATTCTTTCTGATTGTCTTAATTTTTCTTCCATTTCTTTATGGTAATATTCTCTCATATTCTCTAAAAGCTCTTTCACTTCTTCTATTCCAGCTACATCTAATATTTCTTCATAATCTTTTTCTTTTGCAAGTTTAAAAGATCTATGTAAAACTTCATAATACATTTCTTTTGAATCTGTTATTAATTTATTTTTTTCATCTTTATTTAAAAAATCTATTCTTGATAAAAAGTTTTGTTCTTTTTTCATTTCATAAATTAGTCTAGCAACTGATTTTCTTGATCCATCTTCATTATATATTTTTAATAAGATAGGAGTTTTTTTAAAGACGTACTCTCTTGTTTCTTTGTTTGTACTTTCCATTATTGCATCCATTATTTTTTCAGATACATCATCTCTAAAACCTTTACGTCTGTGAATTCCATATTCATCACTTATTTTATATTCATATCTTCCTGTACTTAACTCTCCTTCATATAGAATTTGAGATCTTCTTAAATCTTTTTCTTCTCCCATTATTTCTTGATAATTTTTGTCAGCAAATGCATTTGCATCATCTTCAATTGCAAAAGAATAATAGTTTTCATCATATAAATTCTTCCTAAATGACAAAAGATTAAAATCCCTTGCAAAAGTTAATGTTTGTTTATTACTTACACATTGTTTTGTCATTAAATGTTGTTTATAATGTTCTAGCTCATGATATAAAGTATGAAGCATACGTTTACAATATACTAGTCTTTCATTTTCATCATCACTACTTAAAAATTTGTTATAGTAAAATGAATTGATATTAATATTTGGAGCTTTATCTGGATTGATTGTGTAACTTCCGGCATAACCATATTCTTCTTCTTTTTTAAAGTTCAAAGTAACACTATTTTCTTTTTCATCAGTAAAATTTTCAGGATTAAATCTAAGTCCTATATCTAATTCATCAATTTCCAATTTTAACAAT
>CANQGV010000073.1 GCA_947623475.1 uncultured Clostridia bacterium
CTGTACCTATTTTAGGTAATCCATTTTCTCCAAATTTAATAGCCTTTTCTATGGCTCTTATACAATGTTTATATACACTTTCTTTTTCTGTTGATGGTAAATAAACAGCATATTTTTCCTCTTGATTTTCTTCTAATTTACTACCTTTTAAATATGGAATTTCTTCTTCTAAAATCTTTCTATCTCCTGTATATTCTATATATTCACATACAGCATATACAAGCCATAATAAATCATCAGAAAATCTTGTTCTTATTCCTTTATTTCCTTCATCATGCCACCAATGTTCTACATCCCCTTCTATAAATTGATGTTCTGCACATTTATATATTTGTTCTTTTAGCATTTCTGAATTTAAATATTTTAGTGAAAAGGTATCTTGTAATTGATCTCTAAATCCATAAGCACCACCTGATTGATAAAATCCACTTCTTGCAAGTAATCTACTTTCTATTGTTTGGTACTGTATCCATCCATTTAACATTATATTCATTGATTCCAAAGGTGTTTCTATTTGTATTTTACTAAATAAATCTTCCCAATACTGTTTTATTTCTTTTAACTCTTCTTTACATTTATCTATATTTCTATATTTATATGCCATATCTTTGCCATCAATTATATTCTCTTCAGCTCCTAATACTATTGATATTTCTTTTTGTGCATAACTTTCTATTTCTACTTCTATCTCATATGCAATACATGCTTGTTTTCCTAGTCCACTTTCATTATTTAAGCTTACTTTTTTTAATCCATCTGGATCTTCTAATCCTCCTTCTCCTAAAAAACTTTTTTTACTACCTGTAAATGATTTTATTTTTTCACTACTTGTTACATATACTATACTTTCTTTATTATCTAAATAGTATAAATTTTTACTAAATAATATATTATTATTGCTATCTTTTTGAGTTATAATATTTCCTCTTGATTTTAGTTCATCTTCTCCCATTGTTAAATCAATATATTGAATAATACTTAATTTCTTTTTGTGCATTGTCGTATTTTTTAGAGTCAATAGTCCAACTTTAACACTATCTTTTTTTGGAACAAATACTTCTAAAGTTTGTTCTATTCCATTTGATTTATGAATATATTTTGCAGTACCAAAACCATAAATTATATTATAGTTATGGTTATCAGGTTTTGGATTTTGTCCTAAAGACCAACTTTTATTATAAGTTTTATCTTTTATATAAATTACTTCTGATGGTATATCCATTGTAGCATCATTTTCCCATGTAGTTATTCTGTTTAATCTACTATTTTTATACCATGTATAACCACCCATATTTTCTGTAACAAGTGTTCCAAATTTATCATTTGCTAAAATGTGTGACCATACTGTTGGTAAACGATTTTCTTTATTTGTTTTTATTAGGTATTCTTTTCCGTTTTCAGAAAATCCTCCATATTCATTATAATATTTTAAATTTTCTTTATCTGAAAGAATATCTATATCTTCTTCATCTTCTTCTATTATTTGTTGATTTATTGTTTCTTCACTTATTGGTTTTTCTTTGTCTAAGAATTTTTCTTCTAATTCTTTTAGATTATTTCTTATGCCTCCCCTTCTACTATTTATTATAACTGTTGCTAGAAACTCAATTAGTGAAATATCTTCTTTACTAATTTCATTTTTAGTAATATGAAAAATTCCACCTCTTATATCTTTTAAATAGCTCATATGATTATTTAATATATTTGTTTCTATTTCTTCTTTCACATAATTTTCATAACTATGTTTTTCTTCATCTAAAATTACTAATTCTGTTTCTATATTTTTTGTTCTTAAATATTCATATGCTTTTAATATTTCTCTTATCACATAATTGTCATTTACATCTTTTATCTTAACTAATATAATTGGTAGATCTCCTGATATACCATATTTCCAAAGTTCTGATTGACAATATTTTTCTTTTGGTAATTTTTCTATATTTACACTTCTAATTGGATTTTCAAAAACTATATATGTCATTAATTTTTGATACTGTTCTATATCTTTTCCTTTTATTCCTAAATATCTACTTTCTTCTTCTATTCTTGCTTTTGATAATTCAAAAGCTAATTCTATATTTTCTTGTGATTGATATTTTTTTATGTTTTCTTCTACATTTTTCTTTTTCTCTCCTACTGATATTATTAGGTTTATTTCTGCTTTTTCTTTAGACAATATTTTAATTGTTCGTTTTAATGCTATTATTGGATCTGTAACTAGTCCTATTTGTTTTGAAAATGGTATTGAGTTTTCTATCATTTTTGGAGTTTTTAAATTTCCTCTTCCTAAAAATCTTTCTTTATCTATTTCATATTCTATATCTCCAATCGTATCATTTTCTGTAAAAAATCCTATTTGCATATATACTTTTTTCTCATTTTCTTCTCTTGTATTTCTTTCTACTTTCATTGAATTTGTTTCTTTATCAAAATCAAATTTTAAAAACAAATTGTTAAAAGCTTGATGTGCATAATCCTGATATTTGTTAGATAGTACTGGCTCAAAATATGATGTTATTTCTAAAATTTCATCATCATTCCCTATATTTTCTAAAGTCAATTTTCTTATTTCTACTGGCTCATTTGGTATTATAATATTTTCCATTTTGCTTTTTATATTTCCATTTATTTTTTCTATTTTATTTTTATCTGGCATAAAACTAATTTTATATTGGCTTTCTTCTTTTGGTTTATATTCCATATTCCATATACTTTTTGCTTTTATGTTTTTTATATACATATGAATTCCTTGTTCATATGGCTTAGTTTCTTTAAATCTATTTATATAAATATCTTTATATTTACTAAAGCCTTCTCCTTTTTGATTCATAGCTACCGAATATTCTTCATTAGATATTACATTTCCTCTTATTATTCTATTGTCAATTTTTCTATAGGTTTGTTTTGTATAATTTTCATAATCAACATATTTTAATTTCTCTACTTTTTCTTTTTCTTCCTTTGTTATTATAGATTTTTCTGGAATTCTTTCTTGTAATAAAATATTTACTGCTTCTATTTCTGGATTTTTTGAAAACCTTTCTTGAAAAATATTATTGTTTATAAAATTATTTATTGATAATAAAATTAACCCTTGATGATGTGCCATATATGTTTTTACTACACTTGCTTTTTTGCCTTTTCTTACTCTTTCTGGTGTATAATCTATTGATTCATAAAATCCATATTTGCTATACATTCCTTGTTTTTCTAATTGTTTAAGATTATATATAACTTCTTTAGGTAACTCATTTATTGCTAAAATGCTCCCATATGTGCTAACTACCATCTCATCTGCTAATCCTCTTTTTAATCCAAGCCATGGTATTCCAAAAGCTTTATATTGATAATTTGAGTGTAAATCTTTTACATTAAAAGCAGCTTCTGAGATTCCCCATGGTATATTTAGTTTTCGAGTATATTCCATTTGGCTCATAAGCATAAATTTACATGATTCGTCTAACAAACTTCCTTTATATTTTTTTATATTTATATTTGGCATAAGATATTCAAAAGCTGTTCCAGACCATGAAAGTAATCCTTTATATTTTCCAACTACTGTTAATGTTCTACTCAAATTATTCCAATGTTTTTCTGGTACATCTTTTTTTGCAATTGCAATTAAACTAGCTTGTCTTGCTTCTGATGCTAATAAATCATAATATGAGTCTGTAAGCTTGTTTTCTTCTATATTAAATCCTATTGAAAAAATTTGGTGGTCTTTATGATAAAGTAATGAAAAATCAGTTTTTTCTATTATTTCTGAAACTATTTGTATTTGATTTTCTAACTGACTATTGCTAACACTTTTTCTATCTTGCTCTTCTGTATTTTCTAATATTTCATTTAAAAATGTTTTTACTACATATAGGTATCCTACAAAATTCCCACTATCTACTGTTGATATATACCTAGGTATAAGAGGTTCTTTTTTTGTAATCTCATACCAGTTATATAAATGTCCATTCCACTTTGGTAATTCATCAATTGTAATTAAAATATTATTTAATAGTTCCATACATTTATCTAAATTTATATATTTTAAATCATATGCTGCAATAACAGCTAACATAGACAAACCTATATTAGTAGATGATGTTCTAGGCGTTACTATTTCTTTTCTATCTTCTTGATAATTATCAGGTATTAAATAATTATTTTCTTTTGTTAGATAATCTTCAAAAAATTTCCATGTTTTTTTCCCTATATCTACAATATATTTCTTTTCTTCTTCATTTATTTTTTCAATAGGTTTTATTTGTATTTCCTTTCTACTTATATACCAAACAATACTAGGTGCTATTACCCATAAAATTCCTAATATTGTGTTGATTATATTTATTTTATATATACCTACTACTATAAATATAATTCCAAGTAAAATATTAAACCACATTTGTTTTATATATGAAATCATATCTGTTTTAGCTTGTTTTTCTGCTTCTTCTGATGTCATCCATTCTAGTAAATTTTTATGAGATATAATTAGTCTATATAATGTTTTTAATATAGATTTTAAAGATATATATGCTTTATATGGAATACAACTAAAAGTTATAATTCCTCTTAAAAAAGCTCCTTTTATTCCTGTTATTTGAGGAGTAAATGTTCTTTGAGTTTGTTCTCCTTGCTTTTTGAATATAATATTATTTAACAATTCTAATATAAATGGTAATATTGCAATTATTGTTATAATTGTTGCATTTACCCACATATCTTTTTTATATATAAATTGAATAATTGTTAAAAATATATAACTGATAATCGTACTTATTTCAAAAACGCTTCTTCTTAAATTATCTAATATTTTATATTTTGATAGTCTGTTTAATGGACTTTTTCTTCCAATCCATCTAAGTATTTGCCAATCTCCACGTATCCAACGTGATAACCTATTCATAAAACTATTATATTTTTCTGGATATCCATCCATTATCATAATATCTGTTGCAAGTCCTGTTCTTAAATAACTTCCTTCTAATAAATCATGACTTAATACTGTATTTTCTGGTATTTGATTTTTTAATACTTTTTCAAATATTTTTAAATCATATATTCCTTTACCTGTAAATATTCCTTCACCAAAATTATCTTGATATATGTCTGAAATAGCATTTGTATATAAATCTATGCCTCCAGCTCCAGCAAATATCTTCGTAAATAAATTTTTATTACTTATATCTAAATTTACTCCAACTCTAGGTTGAATCAATCCATATCCTTCTTTTACTACATTTGTTTTGCTATCAATTACAGGTGTATTTAAAATATGTGCCATTGCTCCAACTAATTCAAATGCTGAATTTAAAATTAAATCTGTATCTGAATCTAATGTTATTACATATTTTATCTTGGGAATTTTTTTATATGTCTCTTGCATTGTATTTACACGAAATTCCTCTTGTTCTTTTCCCAACAAAAACTCATTAAATTGATTTAATATTCCTCTTTTTCTTTCCCAACCCAAATATTTTTTTTGCTTTTCATTCCATTCTCTTTCACGATAGATAAAATGAAATAATGGAAATTCTTTTTCTTTTTGTTTATATTTTTCATTTAATTTTTCTACTTCTTTAAGTCCTGTTTCTATAATTTTTTCGTCTTCTGGAAGATTCTTTTTATCACTTTGTGTACAATCACCTAATAACGTGAAATATATATTTTTTGATTTATTGGCTAAATAAAAAACTTCTAATTTTTCTATTAAGCCTTTCGTTTTTTTAGGATTATCTAAAATTGTAGGAATTACTACCATTGTTGCATATCTTTTTGGTATTCCTTGTTGCATATCTAATTTTGGGATGAGTTTTGGTTTTACTATTTTTCCTAGCAGCCATTGTGTTACTTGTATTATCAGTTCTGTTGATGGTATGAAAAATATAAAGAAACTAATAATAAATATCAACAAATTTAAATTTTGTATTTCTAATATAAAACTCATAACTAGAGAAAAAATTGCACTTAATAAATATATACCAAAAATATATATATTTACTTT
>CANQGV010000074.1 GCA_947623475.1 uncultured Clostridia bacterium
TTAATAAGAAATCTTTTGGGAAATAATCAAATAATGTATATGGTGGACTTCCTGGTTTTCTTTGGCTTATATGTCTTGAATAATTTTCTATTCCTGAACAAAAGCCTGTTTCTTTCATCATTTCTAAATCAAAATTTGTTCTTTCTTCTATTCTTTGAGCTTCTATCAATTTATTATTATCTTTAAAATATTTTATTCTCTCTTCTAACTCTTTCTCAATTGTAATTGCAGCCATGTCCATTTTTTGTTTATTTGTTACATATTGAGAAGCTGGTGGAATAAGAATATGTTTTCTTATTCCTGTTGATTTTCCAGTTAATGGATTTATTTCGCTTATTTTTTCTATTTCATCTCCCCAAAATTCCACTCTTACAGCTGACTCACTTTGAGAAGATGGATATATTTCTAAAACATCGCCTTTTGCTCTAAAAGTTCCTCTTTGAAAATCTATTTCATTTCTAGTGTATTGCATACTAATTAGCTTTTTCATTACAAACTCTCTAGATTTATTCATTCCTGGTCTCAAAGATAAAGTCATCTCTTCATAATCAATAGGATCTCCTAAACCATAAATACATGAAACAGATGCTACGACTATTACATCTCTTGTTTCAAATAGTGAAAGTGTAGCTGAATGGCGAAGCTTGTCTATTTCATCATTTATAGAGGAATCTTTTTCTATATAAGTATCTGTAGAAGCTATATAGCTTTCTGGTTGATAATAATCATTATAACTAACAAAGTATTCCACATTGTTATTTGGAAAAAACTCTTTGAACTCACTATATAATTGTCCGAGCTAGTGTTTTATTGTGTGCTAAAATAAGTGTTGGTTTTTGTACTTTTTGAATGATATTTGCCATTGTGAATGTTTTTCCAGAGCCTGTAACACCTAGTAATGTCTGGAATTTTTTACCACTCTGTATTCCGTGATGATAAATATTCAATTGCTTCTGGCTGATCACCAGTTGGTTTGAATTTTGAATGTAATTCGAACATTTTTCCTCCTTTATAATTTAAACCTTTTTTCAATCATCTTAGCTGCTTCTACAGGAGATATATTTGTACAAATTTTGGCATTTTTATTTCTCCTTTATTTTTAATTTTTCTTATATCACACATATTACAATATTGTCAAATACTAGCTTTTTAATATATGTAACTATTTTTACTTTCCATCATATTTTTATATAAGGAGGAATGTGAAATATGGAAAATATAAGAAACCCTGAAACTAAAGATTACTTAAATAGGTTTGATGAAATATTAAACAACATGGCTAATCAAATGCTTTCACAAAATATTACAAATAGTATAACTGTAGATTTTATCAGGTGTATGATACCACATCACCAAGCAGCTATATACATGTGTGATAATTTGTTAAGATTTAATACTTTTAGACCTCTTCAAGAAATAGCACATAATATAATTCAATTACAGACTAAAGGCATTGAACAAATGAGAGAAATTCTTAATACAACTTCTGGTTTTTATAATACAAGAAGAGAAGTAAATTGGTATGCTAGAAGATATTTTCAAATTACTAAATACATGATTGATAAAATGAGAAATGCTCCACGAGAAGAATATATCAATTTAGATTTCACAAATGAGATGATTCCTCATCATGAAGGTGCAATTGAAATGTGTAATAATTTATTAAAATACAGAATTGATCCTCGTTTAGTTAAAGTTGCTAAATCAATTATTGAAGAGCAAACTAAAGGAATTGAAGAATTAGAAAAAATAAGAAATCAACTTCAAGTTCACAATAATTATAACTGTAATTAAAAAAGGACACCAATATACTATAAATATATTGGTGTTCCTTTTTTTGTTAGTTTTCCTTATCTCTTAAATAATTGAAATAAGCTATATCGGCTTCACGAGCTAAAGCTTTTCTGTTGTATAGAATTTCCACTCTATCTATGTCACGATTTAAAAGTCGTTCCAATCCTTCATGGAAATCATCTAATTTTATTAACCAACATTCCTCTTGTGATTGATAATAAGCTCTTACTATCTGATCTTCACTTAACCACCATTGTCTTGGATACTTTTCCATTGCATCTAAATATGTATTTAATATTCCAAATGCAACTTCATCACCTTCAAATGAAATGTCTCCTGTAATTGATGCTAAAGTGTTTCTCCGATAGAAGTTTTTTAATTTTACTCCGAAAAGCTTTTCTAGATATTCTATATTTTTTTCCTTAGACATATCTGTCTCCCTTCAAATTATTGAATACTATAAACCTTAACCGAACGCTAACTTTACATAATTGTATCATTCCTGCCATAATTTGTCAAACTAATATCTTTATTGCATATTACGACAAAATATGATATTATATATAAGTAGCTTATAAGAAAGTAGGTAAAATATAATGAAAAATATATATTTAATACTAACTTATACAGGAACACCACTATCAAAAATAATTAGAAGTTGTACTAAAGATGAATTCTCTCATGTATCTATAGCTTTAGATAGAGAACTAAATGAAATGTTTAGTTTTGGTAGAACACAATTATATAATCCCCTTAGTGGAGGATTTGTACATGAAAATATAAATAGTGGTATGTATAAAAGATTTAATAATACAAAAACAAAAATATATTCTTTTGAAATAACAGATGACCAATATTTAAGAATTGAAAATAAATTAAAACGTATGGACTCAGAAAAGGAAATATATAAATTTAATAGATTAGGCTTACTTGCAGTTGGTTTCAATAAAAAAGTTAAAAAAAGAGAAAATCGTTATTATTGTGCAGAGTTTATAAAAGAACTTATTGAAGATGCTAAAATCGAGACTAGTTTGCCTAGAATTGTACGACCTGAAAACTTTAAAAATTTAGATGGAGTACAAGAAATTTATTCAGGTCTTTTACGAAATTATAATGCAAGTTATAAAGTAGAATTATAAAAACCTTATGTTTATTATAAACATAAGGTTTTTTGTTGTATATTTTAAACTTTTTCTATATCTATATTTAGTTTTTCTCCATTTATATTTACTTCCATATAATCAGGTCTTTCTTCTTTGTATACAACTTTTTCTGCTAATATATCTGTTTTTAAAGATTTCTCGAATTTCTTTATAACTTCTTCAAGTTTTTCATTTCCTGAAACATATAATATTATATGATCAAGTACTTCGAAACCTCTTTCTTTTCTTGCATTTTGAACTTTTGAAAGTACTTCTCTTACATATCCTTCTTCTTTTAATTCTTCTGTAATATGTGTATCTAATACAACTCCGATTTCACCTTCACCAGCAAATGCAAATCCATCTTTACCTTGCATTGTAACAAGTAAATTATCAGCATTTAATTCTATTTGTGTTCCTTCTATTTCTATATAATCTACTCCACCATTTTTTACTGTATTTGCTAAATCTACTTGACTTTTTTTAGCAAGTTCTTCTCTTATTTTTGGTATGAATCTTCCATATTCTTTTCCTAAAACTGGTAGATTTGGTTTGATTTCAAAGTTAACATATTTAGACATTTCAGCCCCTAATTGGATCTCTTTTACATTTAATTCTTCTTTTATTATATTTGCATAATATTCAGGTAATGTGTCAATTGAAATTAACATTTCTGATAATGGTTGTCTATTCTTGATGTTTGCTGAGTTTCTAGCACTTCTTCCTAATTTAACTATTGCATATGCTAAATCCATTTCTTTTTCTAGTTTTTTATCTATTACGCTTTCATCTACTTCTGGCCATAAGCATAAGTGAACACTTTCTGGTGCTTCTTTGTCTAGACTTCCAACTAGATTTTGATAAATTTCGTCTACCATAAATGGTACAAATGGTGCTGATACTTTACATAGTGTAACAAGTACATTGTATAAAGTAACATATGCTCCTATTTTATCGTCTGTTAAGTCTTTACCCCAATATCTTTCTCTATTTCTTCTTACATACCAATTAGAAAGTTCATCTGTAAATGCTTCTATTTGGTTAGCTGCAGCTGTTATGTTGTAATGTGCTAATTTATCATCAACTTCTTTTACTAATGTATTTAATTTTGACATTATCCATTTATCCATTACATTTGTTAGTTTAAAATCTTTATATTCTAATGGATTAAACTTATCTATTTCTGCATATAGCACATAGAAAGAATATACATTCCATAATGTACTTAAAAATCCTCTTTGCGTTTCTTGTACACTTTCTAATCCTAATCTTGTTGGTAACCAAGGAGCATTACATGTATAGAAATGCCAACGTGTAGCATCTGCACCCACAGTATCTAATAGTAACATAGGGTCTACTCCATTTTTCTTAGATTTTGACATTTTTCTTCCTTTTTCATCTAGTACATGACCTAAAACTATACAATTTTCAAATGGTGTTCTTCCAAATAGTGCTGTTCCTACTGCTGTTAATGTATAGAACCATCCTCTTGTTTGGTCAACAGCTTCTGAAATGAATCCTGCTGGGAAATTATTATCAAATTTATCTTTATTTTCAAATGGGTAGTGCCATTGTGCAAAAGGCATTGAACCTGAGTCAAACCAACAGTCAATAACTTCTTTTGCTCTTTTCATTTTTTTACCACATTTAGGACATTTTAAATAAACATTATCTATATATGGTTTGTGTAATTCTATATCTTCTGGTACATCTATTCCTTTTTCTTTTAACTCTTCTATACTTCCTATACATTCTCTATGTCCACAGTTTTCGTCTTCACATGTCCATATCGGAAGAGGTGTTCCCCAGTATCTATCTCTTGAGATTGCCCAGTCTATAACATTCTCTAAGAATTTTCCAAATCTTCCTGTTTTGATGTTATCTGGATACCAATTTACCTTGCTGTTATTTTCTACTAGTTCATCTCTTAATGATGTCATTTTTACAAACCAACTCTCTTTTGGATAATATAAAAGTGGTGTATCACATCTCCAACAATGTGGATATGAGTGTAAATGTTTTTCTTTAGAGAATAACTTTCCTTCTTCTGCAAGCCATTTACATATATCTTCATTACAATCTCTTACAAATCTTCCTGCCCATGGCTCTACTTCATCTACAAATTTTCCTGTCTTGTCAACTAAATTTATAAAAGTAATTCCATTTTGTTTTGATACAAAACTATCATCTTCACCATAAGCTGGTGCTATATGAACTATTCCTGTACCATCTTCTAAGTTTACATAGTCTCCATGTATTACTTCAAATGCTTTTCCTTCAACTTTTCCAAATGGCATAAGTCTTTCATATTTTGTTCCTAATAATTCTGTTCCTTTATATGTTTTTAAAACTTCATATTCTTTGTCTTTTAAAACTGTTTCAATTAAATCTTTTGCTAATACATATGTTTCATACTTTGGCTCTTCTTCAGTTCCAACATTTACTTTAACATCTGCATATTCATATGATTTATTTACACATAAAGCTAAATTTGATGGTAAAGTCCATGGTGTAGTTGTCCATGCTAAAATATATTTATCTTCTCCAACTACCTTAAATTTAGCAACACATGTTAAATCTTTTACATCTTTATAACCTTGAGCTACCTCATGTGAAGATAAAGCTGTTCCACATCTTGGACAATATGGCATTACTTTATGTCCTTCATATAAAAGATCTTTATTCCACATTTCTTTTAAAGCCCACCATACTGATTCTATATATTCATTATGATATGTTACATATGGATTATCCATATCTACCCAAAATCCAACTTTATTTGTCATTTCTTCCCACATATTAACATATGTAAAAACACTTTCTTTACATTGTTTTACAAATTTTTCTACACCATATTCTTCTATTTGTTGTTTTCCTGAAATTCCTAATTTCTTTTCTATTTCAAGTTCTACTGGAAGACCATGTGTATCCCAACCTGCTTTTCTAATTACTTGATACCCTTTCATTACTTTATATCTTGGTATAATATCTTTCATTACTCTTGTTTCTATAT
>CANQGV010000075.1 GCA_947623475.1 uncultured Clostridia bacterium
ATTTCATCAGATGTTGATAAATATACTGAAATTAAACTTCCTAATGTTATAACTCTTGCAGCGTACAAATTTGTTGCAGATGCTGAAAATCCACATTGAGGAAATATTCCTAAAAAGCTTCCCCATACTGTTCCCCATTTTCCAGCTTTTTTTATGGTTTTTTTAGCTTTATCACTTGTTTTATGTTCAATATATTCCATTATTAAATATGTAATAAATAGAAACGGAATTAACTTAATTACATCTATAACGGTATCTTGTATAATTTCTAACATTCTTTTCTCCTTATTTAAATTCATATAATTTTACCATATTTTTACTTAAAAGTAAATAGTGAAAAAGAACATAGATAGTTCTTTTTCACTACTCTTATATACTATATTCTATTATATCCACAATTTGTTGTTTCATTTGTTAATGTATTTAATGTAGTTGCTGTATTCATATAGTTTCCGTTTGGATTCATATTAGAAACACCATTATTATTTAAATTGATATTTGAAAAAGTATTATTTCTGTTTTTATATCTATGAACTAACATAGTTATATATGCTGTTACAAAAGACAAAATTGTATATACTATTCCTGCTATTAAATATGTGGTATTTGAAAGTGCAAATCCAATTATCAAAAATATTGATAATATTATTGAAGCAACTAAATATGGACACCTAAGTAATTTTTGTAAGGCTATTGAAATTATAACTACTGCAAATGGTATTGCAAAAAAAATAAGTAAATTGTTCATAAAAATTTCTCCTTTTTTCTATATATTATGAAAAAAAGGAACTTATTGTTCCTTTTTATTTTTAATATTCTACGTTTACTAAATATAGGCCTTGTGGTGGTAATGTTTTTCCTGCTAATTCTCTTTTTCCTTTTTTTATTATATCTTTTATTTCTTCTGGTTTTATTTTTCCAACTCCAACATCTACTAAAGTTCCTGATATAATTCTTACCATATTGTATAAAAATCCACTTCCTGTTAATTCTATATATATTTTATTTTCTGGCATACTTTTTACTTCTGCTTTGTATATTTTTCTTACACTATTTTTACTACTAGTTCCACTTGCTTTAAATGCTTTAAAATCGTGTTCCCCTTCAAAATATTTTGCTGCTTCTTGCATTTTTTTTACATCTAGTTTCATAGGTATATGAGTTTCTAGATTTCTATATATTGCTGTTCCATATTCTGAATTATTTATTATATATCTATATGTTTTTTTCTTACAAGATATTCTACTATGAAATCTTTCTTCTACTTCTTCTGCACTTTTTATTCTTATTGATCTTTTTAAATTTGTATTTATTGCTATTGCCATTTTTTCAATTGGTATTTCTGAATTTGTTTTAAAGTTTGCAACTTGTCCTAAAGCATGTACTCCTGCATCTGTTCTTCCTGATGCATTTAATTCAACTGTTTCTTTTGTTATTTGTTCAATAGCCTTTTCTATTGTTCCTTGTATATTTAATTTGTCTGGTTGCTTTTGCCACCCGTTGAAGTCTTTTCCATCATATTCTATTACTAATCTTATATTTCTCATACTTCTCCTTTATTTAAAAAATAATCAGTTTTTTATTTACTGATTATTTTTATTGCTTTATTCCTTCTTACTTTCATTTTCTTTATTTATGTTTTGATTTATTTCTTTTTTTATTTTTCTAATGTTTTGTTTTATTTTATTCATTCTGCTTTTTTGATTATTGCTGTTTGTAAATCTCTTAGTAACAACATTGTTTATTAGTATTCTTTTTAATACATCTTCTCTTACATCTGCAATCAATGTTCCGTCTTTTGCTACAGATACCTTTCCTGTTTCTTCTGAAACAACTATTACTATAGCATCTGATTCTCTTGATGCACCTACTGCTGCTCTATGTCTTGTTCCTAATTCTTTTGCTATATTTTTATCATCTGCTAAAGGTAATACACAGGCTGCTGCTGCTATTTTGTTATTACTAATAATAACTGCTCCATCATGTAGTGGTGTATTAGGAACAAATATATTTACAAGTAATTGTGGTGATACTTCTGAATTTATTTCTATTCCTCTTGAGATTATATCTTGTATTTTTATATCACGTTCAATAACTATCAATGCTCCTGTTTTTTGCTTTGCTAATTCCATTGTTGCTATAACTATTTTATAAACATCTTCTTTTGTTCTTGTCTCTAAATCTTTTGTGATACCAAAAAATTTAGTGAATTTATTTGTACCTAATTGTTCCAATCCTCTTCTCAGTTCTGGTTGGAATATTATTAAAATTGCTATTACTCCAAAGTTCATAATTGTAGATAGTATTGAATTAAGAATTCTTAAATTTAATAAATCACTTACCCATGTTGCTATAATTAGTAAAGCAATTCCTTTTATTAATTGCCATGCTCTTGATTCTTTTACTATTCTTAAACAGTAATATAATAAAAAACCAACTATTGCAATATCTAATATTAAACTTACTAACTGATATGGATTTTCTTGCAAACTTTTAAAGTACCCTAAGATGTTTTCATTATAAAATTTTTGCCAATTTGTTACAAATTCTATTCCCATATATTTCTCCAATCAATTTTATTTATATAAATGCATATATTAATGAAGCAGCTACTGCTACAACCATCATTATAGCTAATATTCCTGCTACTATTTTCACAAAAATTTGTCCTCTGTCATATCTTGCTTGTTCTGTATTTGTTTTTTTCTTTTTCATTTTTATTCTTCCTTTCGTATTTATTACATATTAATTATATCACATATGTCTAATTTTTCAACATTTTTTTTAGGAAATAATTTCTAAAATTGTTGGTATTTTTTCTTTTTTATTATCTTCTATTATAATTATTTGTTCTAGCTTTTCTTTGGCTTCTTTTAATTTTTCTGTACTGTTAGCATGAATTGTAGCAAGTTTATCTTCTTTATTTACCTTTTCTCCTACTTTAACATTTAGTACAATTCCTACTTGACTATCTATTTTATCACTTTTTCTTATTCTTCCTGCTCCTAGGTTTTTGGCTAATATTCCTATTTCTTCGGCATTTATACTTTGAATATATCCTGTTTTCTTTGACTTTATTTCTTCTATATATTTTGCTTTTTCAAATTTATCAATATTTTCTATATATGAAATATCTCCACCTTGATTTTTTACCATTTCTAAAAACTTTTTATATGCTTCACCACTTTTAAGTTTTTCTAAAATTATCTTTTTATTTTCTTCATAGTTACTTCCTTTTCCTGCTAATTTCATCATATGATTTGCCAATTCTATAACTACTGTTTTTAAATCATCAGGCATATCTCCTTTTAAGAAATTTATAACTTCTATTACTTCAAGAGTATTCCCTACTGCTTTTCCTAATGGCTCATCCATATTTGTTATTACACTTATAGTTTCTTTTTTTGCTAGGTTACCAATACTTATCATTTTCCTTGCAAGTTTTCTAGCATCTTCAATATTTTTCATAAATGCTCCTGATCCCATTGTAACATCTATTACTATTTTATCTGCTCCACTTGCTATTTTTTTACTCATTATACTAGAAGCTATTAGTGGTATACTATCTACACAAGAAATACTATCTCTTAGAGCATATATTTTTTTATCTGCTGGTACTAAATTTTCTGTTTGAGATATCATACTAATTCCTATTTTTTTCACATTTTCTATAAAATCTTCTATTGGTATTTCTGTTTTATAGCCTGGTATTGATTCTAACTTATCTACAGTTCCTCCTGTAAAACCTAAACCTCTACCTGACATTTTTGCAACTTTAATTCCTAAAGAAGCAATTAGTGGACATAAGATAATTGATACTTTATCCCCTACTCCTCCTGTTGAATGTTTATCAACAATTGTTTCATTTAAAGTTGATAAATCTATTGTTTCTCCAGATTTTGCCATTTCTGAAGTCATTTCATGTAACTCATTATCATTCATTCCTTTTAAATATATTGCCATAATTAGTGCTGCTGCTTGATAATCTTCTACTTTTCCATTTGTGTACTCTTTTATAAAATATTTTATTTCATCAGATGTAAGTTCTTTTCCATCTCTTTTTTTAGAAATTATTTCTAAAATATTCACTTGTACCTCCTATTTTTATTACTTATTCTTCTTTATGTTTTTTGTAAAAGTTTTTCTATGTATTGGACATAATCCAAATTCTCTTATTGCTTCCATGTGTTTTGCTGTTCCATAACCTTTATGTTTAGAAAATCCATATTGTGGATATATTTCGTCCATTTCTCTCATAATTCTATCTCTGGTTACTTTTGCAATTATTGAAGCTGCAGAAATAGAATATACTTTTGCATCTCCCTTTATTACTGATCTATAAGGAATTCCCAATGTATTTATTTTTGTTAGAGCATCTACTAAAATCAGTTCTGGTTTTGTTTTCATTTCTTCTAAAGATTTTGTAAGTGCCTTTTTTGTTGCTTCTAGTATATTTATTTCATCTATTTCTTCTTGCCATATTATTCCAATTCCATAACTTATTGCTTCTTCTTTTATTTGCTCAAAAAGTTTTTCTCTTTTCTTTTCTGAAACTTTTTTGGAATCATTTACACCTTCTATCATTGAGTCTTCTGGCATAATTACACTTGCAACAACAACAGGACCTGCTAGAGGTCCTCTTCCTGCTTCATCTATTCCACAAATATATTTTATTTTTTCTTCTTTGTGTATTTTGTTTTCTATTTCTTTTAATACTGTTAATCTTTCTAATTCTTTTTCTTTCATTTTTATAATCCTGTATTTTCTATACTAGATAATGTATAATACTCAACATTATCATAATTTATTCCTTCCTTATACATTATATCGACTTTTTCTTCTGTCAGATTATATATAATTATATATTTATCTGCTGTTTCTTGTAATTCATTTAATCCCATTTCTTGCATAATTTTTGTATTCAATTGGTATGGCTCATCATTTTCTTCTAGTTTTACTTTGTTTGA
This sequence comes from uncultured Clostridia bacterium, assembly GCA_947623475.1. Taxonomy (GTDB): domain Bacteria; phylum Bacillota; class Clostridia; order TANB77; family CAG-508; genus CAG-269. The sequence continues at coordinate 4,968 of CANQGV010000075.1, forward strand.
TATTTCTTCTTTACTGATTGCTATTCCTTTTAAATTTTCACTTTTTATTTGAGCTTTTTCTTCTTCTGTTCTTTCTGCCGTACCTAAACTACTAATAGTATTTTCTATATACTCTTTACCTTTTGCTTGTATAAGCATCATGTTTGTTTTTAAGTTTACTAATTCTGCTTTTTTTATTCCTTCAATTCCTAAATTTATCGATATACCTGCTATAATCATTAGTACAATAATTGTTACCACTAATATAATTAGTGTGATTCCTTTTTCTTTATGCATTCTTTTCTCTCCACTTCTTAATTTTATTTATGAGCTTATTTTAACAAATTATATTTATCTTTTCAATGATTTTACAGTAATATTTCACAATTTCTTCACAATTGAGGTATATTATATAAATATATTTTTTAGTAGGAGGTCTAAAATGGACGATAAAAAAGAAAATAAAAAGGAAATTAAAAATGAAAATAATAAAGGGAATTTTAAGGCTGTAACTAAATCTAGTTATCCAACTTATTCAAAAAGATCTTCTTCAAACAATAATAAATCTAGTTTTGGAAAATCTGTATTAGTACCTTTTTTTAGTGGAGCAATTGGGTGTGCTGTTGTTTTAGGTGCTTGTTTTGGTATTCCAACAATAAAAAATCAAATTCTTGGTAATAACAAAACCAGTTATTCAAAAGCTTCTTCAAGTAGCTCTTCTAATAATTCTGGTTATGTTAGTCAAACTTCATTATCAGGATATTCAGATACTTCAATATATGCAGCTAATAAAATATTACCATCAATTGTAGGAATATCTGTTGAATATAGTGTGAACTCAGGGCTTTCTATATTCTCAGGAATGCAACCATCTTCTAGCACTGCTAAAGCTACTGGTTCAGGAATTATAATTGGTG
>CANQGV010000076.1 GCA_947623475.1 uncultured Clostridia bacterium
CTTTATCAAGAGGTGGTCAGGTTATTAGCAATGAAGTTATTTCAAGAGATACGTATAAAAGACATTAAAATAAATGAAAAGAACTTATATCTATAAAGGTATAAGTTCTTTTGTTTTTACATAGTCAATGTTCCATTAGGAGTATTAGTTATTATTAAAATATCTTCTTCTCTACCATTTTCAGCATTTATATATACAAGGAATTCTCTGTCTTCTACCTTTCCTTTAAATTCGTAGCATAAAAGTTCACTTTCCCATTCTGTTGGAATAATAGCTAATCCTTCACTTTCGATTTGCAAGTCTTTATTTAATGTTTTTTTAGCTTCTTCTTTTCCTATTTTTACTTTAGTAATTTCTCTTTCAGTATGATTATTTAAATATCCTGTTGTTTCTATTCCTAATATTTCTCCATTGTCTAGTGCAACTTTTACTTTTATTAAATCTGGGTATACTACTACTTCTTCTTGTTTATATGCATAATTTATTGTAACTACACCTTCTTGTTTTAAATAATAGGTTTCTTGCATATTATCAAAACCTTTTTCTTTTAAAAACTCTTTTCCTTTTTCATTTGCTTCTTCTTGAGATATAACCTCTGTATTTACATCTCTATTTGAATTCATATATACAACATGTCCACCTTTTTTTGATATTGCCATATTGATATTATTTCCTTCTTCTGTTTCTATTGAAAAGTCGTATGACGGTATTGTAGCATTTTCAGATAATCCTAATTCAGAAATATTTTTTACTTTTATTCCTTCATTACTACTTTTTAAAAATTCTTCAACTTTACTCTTTGCTGTTTCGTTGTCTATCTCTTCTCCTGTCAATCCTCTTCTTTCTCTATTTGTTATATGCTCAGAAAATGCACCATCATAAATTAACCCTGAGTACTCATGAAAATTATCTTCCATTTGTGAAAAACTATCTGATAAACTACTTACTTGTTGAGCAAAAGCAACTGTTCCTTTATTTTGTAACTGTTTCCATTCTACTCTTCCTGAGTTTAAATCATCTGATAATTGCTCTAAGCTATTTTGTAGTTCTTGACTATATTGATGTAATTCTTTTAAGTTTTTTAAATCTTCATCTGAAAGTCCCTCATTATATATATTTTTTCTTGATAATGAATAACTATAATCACTTACTTGGTTTAAGAATTTCTCTGTGTTTTCAAGCTCTTGACTTTCAACAGGTAACATAGACAAATATGTTTGTGCTAAATTTGCTTCTCTCCATAAATTTGTTAATGTTTCTGCTCCATGTTCAGGAGTTGTTGAAATCAATGATTTTGCTAGGTAAGTTTCCACATTTTGAACATAATCTGTTAATTGAAAAAAAGCTGAATTGTATGAGTTTTCTGATGTTTGTAAATATTGCTTTTGACTATTAAACATTACTATTGCTAACCCAATGATTGCAATTGTTAAAACTATAATTATACTTAACATATGACCTTTTTTTATTTTTTCCATAATTTATTTTCCTTTTCTGTTTATTTAGATTTTATCGGTAATCTATAACCTTATTTACAAAAATGATGTTTTCCAATTGTTTTTACAATAGGTCTAGACCAAATCCATTTGCTTGTTGCTGTTGATGGATTGAAATAATATATGCATCCGCCTGTTGGATCCCAGCCATTTATTGCATCTTGTGCAGCTTTATATACTGTTGACCCTTCACTAATTGGTGCATTTATTTGTCCATCTGCAACTGCTGTAAATGCACCTTGTTGGTATATAACTCCTGAAATACTATTAGGAAACTTTGGACTATTTACCCTATTTAATATAACTGCACCTACAGCTACTTGTCCTTCATAAGGCTCTCCTCTTGCTTCTCCATTTATAGCTCTTGCCATCAATTGTGTGTCATTTGCATTTCCTTTAGTAGCTGAATAAGTATTAATTTCTCCAAATATAATATTATTAAATATAAAAAAGCATAAACTTAAAATGAGAATTAAAAATATTGCTTTTTTCAATATTTCACCTCCGTCCTAAAATATGGTATTTTTATATATTTTTTTCTTTTTTTATAAAAATTATTCCATTTCAGTTAAAAAATGTGGTAAAATATAGATATATTTTATTTTAAGGAGTTATTATGAAAGTCTTAATTTTTTATGCTTCTTATGGAGGTGGACATCTTTCTGCTGCTAAATCCATAGAAGAATGTATTAAAAAAAATTATGCAAAAGATAATATAGAAACAGAGTTAATAGATTGTGTTAAATATGTAAATAAAACTATTGAGTCTATTACAACAGCTGCATATAGAGGAATGGCTAAAAAAGCTCCATGGGCTTGGGGAAGAATTTACTCAGATTCTCAAAAAGGTCCTTTGGCACATATTTCTTCTAGATCAAATCAAATTATGGCTATTAAATTATTAAGACTATTGAGAGCTAAAAAACCAGACTTAATAATTTCTACTCATCCATTTGGAAGCCAAATGTGCTCTTATTTAAAAAGAAAAGGTAAGATTGATTCTAAAATTGCAACTATTATGACAGATTTTGCTCCACATGATCAATGGCTTGTTGGTAGTGATTATACTGATTATTATTTTGTTGCAAATGAGAAGATGAAAAAGTATATTATAGATAAAGGAATTACAAATCCAGAAATTTATGTAACAGGTATTCCTATTTCAAGTAAATTTTCAAAAAAACATAACCGTAAAAAGATCCTTGAAAGCCTAGACTTTAAAGATGGCAAATTAAATGTTTTGTTTTTCGGTGGTGGTGAATTTGGATTAGGAAAATCAAGAACAATTTCTATTTTTAAAAGCTTTGTTAAATTCAAAGGAGATGTTCAAGTTATTGCTATAGCTGGAAAAAATAAAGCTATGAGAGAACAGTTTGAGGAAATTGTAAATTACTATAAAAAACAAGAAAGTATAAAAGTTTTGGGCTTTACTAAAAAAGTTCCTGAGTTTATGAGTATTTCTGATGTTGTAGTAACAAAACCTGGTGGTTTAACAACAACAGAGAGTTTGGCTTCAAATTTACCTATGATAATTATAAATCCAATTCCTGGACAAGAAGAAGAAAACGCTCAATTCTTAGAGAATAAAGGTATTGGTGTTTGGATTAGAAAAGATTCAAATGTAGATGAAATTGTAGAAAATTTACTTTCTAACCCTGTTAGGTTGAAAGATATGAGCAAATATACTCATGAACTTGCTAATAAGCATTCAACAGAAGATATATGTAAAATATTATTATCTGATAAACATTAATTACAAAAAAAGAGAACTAATTATAAATTAGTTCTTTTTTATATTTCTCTTCTTCCTTCTAATGCTTTTGTTAGAGTTATTTCATCTGTATATTCTAAATCTCCACCAACAGGAATTCCATGTGCTATTCTTGTTACCTGTATTCCCATTGGTTTTATTAGTTTTGAAATATACATTGCTGTTGCTTCCCCTTCTACTCTTGGGTTTGTTGCAAGGATTACTTCTTTTACTTTTCCATCCATTAACCTTGATAATAATTCTTTTATTCTTATATCATCTGGACCTACTCCATTCATTGGTGAAATTGTTCCATGTAATACATGATATGTTCCTTTAAATTCATGTGTTTTTTCCATTGCAATTACATCCCTTACATCTTCTACTACACAAATTGATGAAGGGTCTCTTTTAGGGTTTGAGCATATTGGACAAGGGTCTGTATCTGTTATGTTAAAACATTTGCTACAATATTTTAAATTCTTTTTAGCATTAACTATTGATGATATAAATTCATTTGTTTCTTCTTCTGATGAATTTAAAATATAAAATGCAAGTCTTGCTGCTGTTTTATGTCCAATACTTGGCAATCTTTCAAAACTTTCTATTAATTTCTCTATTGATGGTGAATAATATGACATCTTTACTTCATTCCTTTTTTACTACATAATGCCTGGTATGTTGAATTTTCCCATTTGTCTTGCTTGTTCATCGTCTACTTGTTTCATTGCATCATTTAAACATGTTATTATTAAGTCTTGTAACATTTCTACATCATCTGGGTCAACTACATCTTTTTGTATTTCTATATTTTTTATTTTCTTTTCTCCTGATACTGTTGCTTTTATTGCTCCTCCACCTGCTGTTGCACTAAATTCTTTACTTGCTAATTCTGCTTGTGATTGCTCCATGTCTGCTTGCATTTTTTTTGCTTCTTTCATTAAATTTCCTAAGTTCATTCCTCCTGGGAAACCTCCTCCAGGAAATCCTCCTCTTTTTGACATTTGTTCATTCCTCCTTATTATTAATCTATTATATTGAAAGGTATGTCATTACCTTCTGCTATTTTTCGTAAGTCATCTTCTTGATTTACTTCTTTTTGATTATTTGTGTTTTCTATATATTTTACATACATTGTTTTTCCTAAAGCCATTGAAACTAGCTCTGATAATTCTTTTTTATTTTCTTCTTTTTCTAAAGCATCTTTTCCAAGTGGTGTCATAGGTTTTGGGAAATATATTCCTACTGTTAAATCATTTATTTCTTTTGCTTTCGTTCCTTCTAAACTTGTACTTAATACCATTTTTCCTCTTGCTTTTAATTCTTTTATAACACTTGGCCAGAAGTCTTTATTACCTGCTACTTGTTTCATTTCTGTTTTTTGTACTTGATTTGTTATTTTATTTGTTTCTACTTTTTTAGTGTTTGGTATTTCTTGGTAAACAGGTTGTTTTGTCTGTCTAGTTGGTTGTACTTGTTGAGTTTTTTCAATATTGTTTACTGCTATTGTTCTTCCACTTTTTAAATAATTTTCTATTTTTTCGATTCTTTCTTCTAAAACTTTTGTGTTTCCAATATTTTCATCACATAGTTTAATTATTCCTGCTTGGAACATAATTGTTTTTTGTGTTGAACTTTTTAATTCTCTTTCTAATTCTGATAATTGATATATAATATTTACTATTTTTTCTTTTGATACATTTTTTGCTATTTCTTCTATTTGTTCTATTTCTTCATCACTATATATTTCTGCTGTTTTAGAAGATTTATATATTAAAATATCTTTATTGTATTTTATAATTTCCCATATAAAATTATTTAAGTCTTTTCCTTCTTCTAAAATTTCATTTATAACTTGTAAAGCTTTTTCTACATTATATTCTAAGATAGCTTTTGTTATATTGTGAATATGTGTTATTTTTGGTATTCCAACTAGTTCTTTTATTTTTTCACTACTTATTTTGTTTTCTCCATCTTGTACGCATCTTTCTAGTATTGACAAAGCATCTCTCATAGCTCCTTCAGCTAATACAGCTATAATACTCAAAGCATCTTCTGTATATTCTATATTGCTTTGTTTACATACTATTTCTAGTCTTTTTACTATGTCTTTATTTGATATTTTTTTAAAATCAAATCTTTGACATCTTGATAATATTGTTGCTGGTAATTTTTGAGGCTCTGTTGTTGCTAATATAAACTTTACGTGTTCAGGTGGCTCTTCTAATGTTTTTAATAAAGCATTAAAAGCTCCTGATGATAACATATGAACTTCATCTATTATATATACTCTGTATTTAGCTTTTGTTGGTAAAAAGTTTACTTCTTCTCTTATATTCCTAATGTCTTCAACACTGTTGTTAGAAGCTGCATCCATTTCTACAATGTCTGTTAATGAGCCATTTAATGCACCTTGGCATATTTCACATTCATTACATGGCTCTCCATTTTTAGGGTTTAGACAGTTAATTGCTCTTGCTAATATTTTTGCTGTTGAGGTCTTTCCTGTTCCTCTACTTCCATTTAATAGATATGCATGTCCTACCCTATTTGCTATAATTTGATTTTTTAATGTTTTTGTTATATGTTCTTGACCTACCATTTCTGAAAA